>JAIRTV010000368.1 GCA_031254675.1 Planctomycetaceae bacterium
ATTTGACCGGCAGCGATAACGGAACAAATTCTATCTGGAATCTTTCCGCCGAAAGTGAAGCGGTTGTTCCCGATGTTTCGTCCTTCTTCCTAACCAATATTATCGGTTTCGATTTGCCACGAGCCCAGAACAACAACGGTCCTTGGGTCAGAGTGAAAGGCGGTTCTGTCAAAGATAACCAAGCCCAACTCAATGATACCTCGTATCAGTTAATTCAAATCGGGTGGGATAAATCCTTCGACGCCGTTTACGGTGGAAATTGGTACGCCGGTATTTTCATGGAAGGCGATTGGATGTACGGAAACGGTTTGTATTATCGTGACCGAAACACCGAAGGAGTCAATCCTTGGCTCGCCGGAACTCTCAAATCCTCGCACCGAGGTGCCGGAGCCGGACTTTATGTTTCAAGAGGTTTCAAAAATAATTGGTACATCGATCTACTCGGTCGCATCAATACCTTCGAATCACAAATCAATATGACCGGTCGCTTCAACGACCCCGTCCATCCCGACACCGCTTCCTACAACGGTAAATGGACAGATTCCATCTTCGCCTTTGCCATCGAAGTCGGAAAATCATTCAACAGCAAAAATAAACGTTGGACATTCGCACCCTACAACCGGTTACTGTATTACAGCACACCAAGCTCAAATTATCTCCTCCAAATCACCGGTGATGATCCACAAGCTCTCAGCGTCCGAAGTCACGCCGCCGATACCTGGACAAACCAATTAGGAGGACGTTTATACTTCACGTCACAATTAAACGGAAAAGATTTCGGTAACATATTCATTGGCGGCGATTACTATCAAGGACTTTCCGGAAAATTCGCCGTCGATGTCACCTCCATGGGTTCCACCAACTGGAAAGCCATGAACTTGTCCCGACAAAAGAATAACCTCACCTACGGCGTCGGAACAATCGGTACCGCCATCTTTCCAACCGAAAGCATCACCATCAGCACTCAAGCCGATTTCACCTTCGGCGATGTCTCCGGTGCCGCCGTTACACTCAGCGGACGTTACTCCTACTAACCCAATAAATCAACACACATAAAACGTCCGTCAACACAATTCGCAAGTGAAATATTAACAAAACCAAATGTTAATAATTCGCTTGCGAAACTATTTCATCGATTATTTCACAAACTCTTAACGTAATAAAAATCAACAAAATCCGTTTTCGCTCAAAAATTACCATTCACTACTCACTATCCCCAAAATAACATGTCCATCTCCGACAGCAATCTAAAACTACTTCTTGACGCCGTACAAAACCAAAATCAAGAAGCCTTCGAACAATTTTGGCATCTGCATTTCGACCGACTCACCACATTAGCGCGACGGAAAATGTCGCAAGTCAACAAACGTGTTAGCGACGAAGAAGATATCGCCATCAGCGCCCTCAACAGCTTTTATAACGGTCTCGCCGAAAAACGCTTTCATTCCATTCAAGGGAATAACGAATTGTGGAAAATCCTCGCCACCATCGTTTGTCGAAAAATCTCAAAACAAAAAAGAGGTGAATTCACCCAAAAACGCGGCGGCGGACAAGTACGCGGCGAATCCTTTTTCAATGCCGGTCCCGCCACCGAACAAGTCAACGAACGCGCCGGCTTCGGCAATGTCGCCGGAACCACCACCACGCCCTATCTCGAAGTCGAATTCCTCGATACCTGCAAAAAATTGTACGAAATCCTCGACGATGAATCCATTCGCAATGTCGCCCGGCTCACAATGGAAGGTTATTCCATCGACGAAATCGCCGCCGAACTCGGTTGCGTCCGTCGAACCGTCGAACGGAAATTAAAAATCATCCGCGAAAAATGGAAACAAGAAATCGAAAATAACGAATCATCAGACTAAAAAAAGTAACAATAAATTAATCAATTTATCTGAACCCGAAAAATACAGAATACCCGAAATTTTTTATCTTGTTCCCTTTCGCGTATTCTGCGTTCAATTCGTTAATTGACAAAAAAATACTTTTCCTATTTCAAAAATTCGGTTTCGTTTCAAAAAAATGGATAACACCGTTTCACTCAATCCCCACTCAAACCCTTCTCTCGACGAACAAATTGATTCTCTCGCGGATCAGTTCGAACATTCTTGGACGGCTCAATCAATTTATCATCTGGAAACAACGATCACGACCTTGCCGGAAAATATTCAGCAAACCGCCCTAAACGAATTATTGTTAATGGAATTTGAATTACGCTTCAAAAACGGTTTGCCGGTACATCTCAAAAATTACAAAAAATTGTTTCCGCAATTCAGTACAGAAATCGAATCCCTCTACAAAAATATAATGGAATCACGCCAACTCGGCGAATATGAATTTTACGAATGTATCGGACAAGGCGGAATGGGAACCGTTTATCGCGCCCGACATCGCTTACTCGACCGTTTTGTCGCGATTAAATTGTTGCGAAATAATATTCTCGAATACGCCGGCGGAATCGAACGTGTTCTGCGCGAAATCCGCCTCTGCGGTCAATTGTTACATCCCAATATTATCAAAACAGAATATGCCGGAAAAGAAAATGACCGCTATTATCTGGTCATGGAACTTATCAACGGTAACGATATTCGGAAAATTATCGAGCAGTACGGTGTTCTGCCCTTACCGGTTGTCTGCGAAATTATCCGCCAAGCCGCCTCCGGTCTGCAATACGCCTTCGAACGTAACATTATTCATCGCGACATCAAACCCGGAAATCTCATGATTTCACACGACGGTGTTGTCAAAATTCTCGATTTCGGTCTCGGAAAATTTATCGCCGTCAATCACCCCGAACTCGATTATTCGTTGACCACCATGGGCTCCACCATGGGAAGCGTCGATTACATCGCTCCCGAACAATGGGAAGACGCCGCCTCCGCCAAAATTCAAGCCGATATCTACAGCCTCGGTTGCCTGTTCTTTTTTCTCCTCAACAGCCACGCCCCCTACGAAAATCCACAACTCAATCGCGAACAACGAATGATCGCTCACATCAAAGGCGGAATCCCTCCCCTCTCCCCAAATAGCGATAATATACCACCGAAAATTGAAAATTGCTACAAAAAAATGATGGCAAAAAATCCAAAAGACCGCTTCGCCGAACCAGCAGAAATCATCGCCATTCTCGAACCATTTGCCACAAAAGATTTGTTACCAATACTGGCTTCGGTCGGCATCTCGCCCACAATTCCCGACAACAGCACCACCCTCTCCATCCAATCATTTCCGTCCCGCCGATTATTCGGAACAGTTTTTCTCAAAAAATATTTACCACGAACCGTGTTGATGATTCTGGTCTGTTACGGAATCTATTTCGCCGGAACCATGAAATCGTCACGAAATAACGATACCAAAAAAATCGATACAAAAACTCTCAATATCGCACAACTCCATTCCGATCCAACCACATTACCACCAATAACCCCGCCCATCTTTTCCCATCCCTCGCTTGCCGAAACGTTACAATTTATCGGCTATTCCGGTCGATGGTGGTTCGAAGAAATTCCCTGGTTTCTTCCCTTCGTCCGCGAAGCCGCCGCCATCTCCGCCGAACAAAATATCTTTTTTCTCAGAAACAAAAATATCAGTACCGAATTTATCACTTCCTTCATCCCAAAACAAGAATCCGCAAAACAATTACTCGATTTTCTCGTAACAACAAGCGTTGACCAAACACAAAAATTAGCCGATTTCGAATCTCTCGTCAACAATTATCTCACCGAAACAAATTCAGAAATAAATTCGGACACAAATTCAGACTCCACTCCATCCGCGTCCATTCTGCACACACAAGCCATTTTACTTCATCATCTAACAATACAAAAAAATAATCCCGACATCGGATTGCAAGCACGAAAATTGTACGATAAAGCAATTGAATGTTACGACAATAACGCCACAAAAACGTCCCGACTGTTGGGCAATCTTTGCCGTTTCGATGCCGCCCAATTAAATTGGTGGTTCGACGAAAACGCCGAATTTTTTTACCGATTGATCAATACGATCAAAACAACCCAAGAAGACGATACCGCATTTCGTGCGGAATTGCTGGCGATTTCCGCTGAACGATTCATGGACGCCGGACAAATTCGTGACGATTTTTTCACCGAAGCGTTCAACCTGATCGAAAACGCCACAAACAGTCCCATTCCTCATCCCATGTTGGAACGACTGCATACTCGTTACGCAATAGCATTGTCTCGGCAATGGCGACTCGCCGCCGCCGAACCTCATTGGAATAAAGTACAAGAATTAGCAATCGATACCGCCGTTCTTTCCGGTGTGAATCCTCAACTTGCCCGACTCAGCGAAGGAGCAGGACAAGCCCGTTTAAACCTCGCTATTTCCGCACGCTATTTCGGCGATCTGAATCAAGCCCGATTCCGTTGCCGCGATTTGATCGGGAATATTCAAGACGTGTTGGCGTATCACGACGTGTTGCCAGAACAAGAAAAACAACGTTTAACACAACAACTCACCGAAACAATGGAATGTCTCGCCGACTGTACATTATTCACTCCAACCCATTTCGGCAAACATCCGATTCCCAATTCACGTTTTTTCGTTACCGAATCAGAATCATGGTATTCACAAGCCCACGAAATAACTTCCGATCCACAAACAAAATTCATTTTACGTTGCAAATTGGCGTTGCTGCGTTTGAATATCGGCAATCTCTCACCGGAAGAATATCAAAAAATTCATGACGAAATTCAAAACGATTATTCACAACTCGTTTCCGTTGCCCAAATTGATGACCGCACAACCGAGTATTATCAAACAGTTGACGCTCTTTTCGGTCACAGTAAATCCGAAAACGATTCGGACATAAACCGAATCAAAAATTTACTGGACAATAACCGCTTAAACAATAATATGGTTGACCGTTACGCCGGAGAACGTCTCGATTTACAACTTTTTTGTATTCGCTTGCTACTAAAAACCGAACAACAAAACGGCACAGAATTTCTTCAACAAGATGTCGAACGTTATCTCGATCCAATTTTATTACAACATCTCGAATCGGCAACAAAAATGCGTCCATTTTTGTTGCCGTTTTACGATCTTGCTGTGAATTGCCGGAAAAACAACGATTTACTTCAAACGGTATTAACAATTCGGGCGGCGCGGTGTCAACGTTATTCCGGTTTGTTACCGAAATCACTTTTGGTGTTTTATTTTCCAATCGGTTCCGAAAACGGGTTCGCTATTTTTTTGTTACCCGGACAACAAGAAAATAAACGGTTCGATCTCGGTTTCAATCGCCAGCAAGTTCTTGCGGCGGTGGAAAATCGTCAGAGTTTAATGTTACCGGAAGAGTTGGTGTCCACCGTAAAACAACAATGGTCGCAATCAATTCCGGTTGACGTTTCGTGGGACGATTCAATGTGTTGGAATTCTGCACAAATCAAAAACCGTTTGTCCAATACACAATGGGTTTTCGATACACAACTCCCCGCCACGCTCATCTGGGGAATTGTACGCTAATAATCCAAAAGCCTAATTAATACAATAAAATCTCTTAACTCTGTACGTATGAGTTACGGTTCTGAGGTTTTACGTTCTAAAACTTGGCTGGCGTGCCGACTGAAATAGCCACGCAAATCTTTTGAATAATCCTCCAAAATTTTTTGACCAAGACCATCAACATCGCCAAGACGATACAACGCACGAGCAAAACCAATTTCAATTAACGAATCGCGTCGACTTTTTTCGGCAACGCCACCACGTGAATCGGCTTGATCCCATTTTCGTGCAGTATCAAGATCACGGTGAACATAACCGGTAACTCCCGATTTTTTCAGATGTTCCGCAATAACCGGCGCAACCGATTTATCGCCAATCCATTCCAACGCCAGATAGCAAGCCCGATGATGTGAAAAATCATCTTCGGCTTTGAGTTTTTTGAGTAATTCCGCAATTACTGTTGCGCCGCGTGGGTCTTTTGTTCGTCCGAGCATCATAATGTAACGATCAAGTTGACTGGATGCCCAACCGAATTGTCCCATAGCACGAAAATTCCAACCTTTATCCCAATTCTCAGCGGATTTCACCGCACC
>JAIRTV010000390.1 GCA_031254675.1 Planctomycetaceae bacterium
GCGTTGTTATGGGTTGTCCGGTACTTTTACAAAATTCCCCTTTTCAAAACACAACACGAAATCCCTGCCTTGCCAACCGAATCCCAACACGAAGCAAACAGCGAAAAGCTTGTCAGTGTAAACCATCAGCATTCTAATCGGGAAATTGTTATTTCGCCCCAAACCCGTGTTATGCCTCGAACCGATCTCAACCGCTACACGAAACCACAAACGAAATTGCCGGCAAAACCGTTTGAGATTGCCCGAAAGCGCAACGACGACACCAACGACAACGCCAATGATGACGACAGAAATGAGGAGCGAGACGAAGACTATGAGGAGTTTGTTGAGGTTCCTGAGATTTTTGAAGTTGACAGCGAAACCGACGATTCCTTTGTGGCAGCCGAACCGAAAATTTATCAGTTTCCGACGACGGATTTATTGACTTTGCCGGAGCCGTTTGATCAGGAAGAATATCTTGAGATGGTTCATCAGCAAGCGGCAATGCTTGAAAAAGCGTTTTCTGATTTTAAGACGCAGGTTCAAGTTGTTGATATTCAGACGGGACCGGTGATTTCGCAATTTGAATTGAAGTTGGCGAAGGGGTTGCGGCTTAATTCGATTCAACGGTTATCGGATGATTTGGCGATTGCGATGAAGGTTCCGAGTGTTCGGATTGTTGCGCCGATTCCTGGTAAGAACACGGTGGGCGTGGAATTGCCGAATGAGCATCGTCAAATGGTTCGGATTCGTGATGTGATTGAATCGAGTCCTGACGCGGAGGAAAAATACAATATTCCGATCTATCTTGGCAAAGATGTTTCGGGGCAACCCATGATTATTGATTTGACGAAGTTGCCACATCTTTTGATTGCGGGGCGAACCGGAACCGGTAAGAGTGTTTGCCTTAATTCGATGATTGTGTCGATTTTGATGACGCGCAGTCCGGAACAAGTTCGGATGTTGATGATTGATCCGAAAATGGTTGAGTTGAGTCCGTACAAAACGATTCCGCATTTGATTCATCCGGTGGTAACCGACATGCGGAAAGCGGAAGCGATTTTGGCGTGGGCGGTGGAAAAGATGGAAGAGCGTTATCAATTGCTTGCTTCGGCGGGAGTTCGTCAAATTGGGGAGTACAATAAACTTTCCGAAGTGGAGTTGCGAAATCGTATGGGCATGCTGGATGCTTCCGAAGAAGAATGGGAAGAGATTCCGAAATCGATGCCGTATTTGGTTATTATTGCGGATGAGATGGCGGATTTGATGATGATGGCGGCAAAAGAGGTGGAAACGCATATTATTCGGTTAGCGCAAAAAAGTCGAGCGGTAGGGATTCATCTTGTTTTGGCGACGCAAAAGCCGACAGTTGATATTGTGACGGGGTTGATTAAGTCGAATTTGCCGGCGAGAATTGCGTTTGGGGTGGCGACACGAACAGATAGTTTGGTGGTGTTGGATCGGATTGGAGCGGAGCGGTTACTGGGTAACGGCGACATGCTTTTTCTGCAACCCGGAACGAGTCAAGTTCTTCGTGGGCAAGGAACTTATGTGAGTGATAAGGAAATTGCGGCGATTATTGAGTTAATTGGTACGGATTGTCCTGATTTTGTTGAGGAGTTGGTTGCAATTGATCTTGACGACGAAGAGGCGGCAGGCAACGCGACCAGTTCCAATGATGACGACACAAAAATTCAACGTGATGAGTTGTACCATCAAGCGGTTGAGTTTATTATTCAACAGGGGCGTGGGTCGTTATCGTTGTTGCAACGTCGTTTTAGTGTTGGTTATGGTCGGGCGGCGCGGTTGATTGAATTTATGGCGGAAGACGGTATTGTTGGACCTTACAATGGTTCTAAACCGCGGGAAGTGATTATGACGCTTGGTGATTGGAAGCGCAAGCGGATTGCCGGAACATCCCACAATACTTTACCGATACCGAAAAAAGTGGGTACTGTTTCGGGGTTTCGGCAATCTCTGTTGTCGGACAACAATGGTGAATCGCGTTACCGTTCTGAATACCAATATTCAACATCGGAATTGGATCCAATAGACGACGACTTTAGCGAAGACGACGAATCCGAACTGATCTAATCAGTAAGATAAATTCAAACGATTGTATCAATCGATTGTTTTGTATTGAAATAATTGATTGTATTCAATAATCTGCTTACTCTTGATTCATTGGACTTAACGTTTTAACCGGACGATTCCTGAAAGAACAGTGAATTAGAGCACAACAATGTTATAACCTTTTAACAATTTAGATGAAAATTTATCGATGTTCGCAATTGATCATTTTCAAATGTGTCACAATCAATATGCCCATAATTGAATCCTCTTTTGTTAGTGATTCTTTTCCATAGACAAAATAAATAAAATACAACTTTTAGAAAATTTAGGTTAGATTTTCCTGTTATATTGTTTTGGAAAAATACAAAAACTTTTCCTGTTAATTAAACTTTTTCGTTATTTGGGACGATTTGATTTTGCAGGGATAATCGGTAAATTTGTATTTATTGACTAATTTTAGTGTTGAAGCGTCATTTTTTTGAAAATTCCTCTTATCAAAAAGAAAAAGAATTATTATACTTTGCCGCCTAAAAGGATTTTCCCAACGATTGAGGAAAATTCATCGATAGAAGGATTCTATCGTTCATTACACAAGGAAGAAAAAAATGAATAGTCTCCGTTGTATTTTCATGGTTGTTTTGGGGATGTTCCTCGTGAGTTTGTGCAGCCAGATTGGTTGCCAACCGCAGCAACCACTTTACCTGACCGAAAAAGGGAACTACAAAAAGCATTTGACCACCAAAGCAACACGGATTGATTATCCGGATACCAATGTTCCGTCAACACTGGAAGTCTGCCAAACACTCGAACCGTTGACTTTGGATAACCCCAATCCAACCGATTATTGGGATTTAACGCTTGAAGAAGCAATTCAAATGGCGTTGAAAAACAGTAAAGTCGTTCGAACTCTCAACGGTGTTGGTTTTTCTCAAGCCGGAGTATCCGGTACACCCGGAACACTTCTTGCGTCGCCGGCTGCGGTTGGAACTGTTTACGATCCGGCGTTGACCGAAAGCGATCCGCGTTACGGTATCGAAGCTGCTCTTTCTGCTTTTGACGGTCAATTAACAGCAACGGCAAACTGGTCGAAAACCGATGTTCCGCAACGTACGTTTGGTACGCCCAATCCTTACATTTCCAATTATCAGGACGATGCGGGAACTTTTTCGGTTGGTATTAATAAATATGCGGCAACAGGCGGGCAGTTTTACGCCAATCACGTTAACCAATATCGAATGGGTGATACGACGCCGGTTAGTTGGACGAGTTATCTCGAAGGTGGTTTCCGTCAACCGTTGTTGCAGGGAATGGGGATTCAGTTCAATCGGATTGCCGGACCGGGAGCAACTCCGGGATTTTATAACGGTGTGACGATTGCTCGAATCAGTACCGATATGGCATTGAACGATTTTGAAATGGCGGCGCGGAATCTTGTTGCGGATGTCGAAAAGGCGTACTGGAATTTGTATTATGCTTATCATCGTCTTGAATCGGTTAAATCGGGACGTGATGCTGCTCACCAAACTTGGGCGCAAACATACGCGATGTACAAGGTTAGTGTTATTGGTGGACGCGCTCAGTATGAAGCTCAAGCGCGGAATAATTACTTTACGTTTCGTGCTCAATCGGAAGTTGCTCAAAGTAATTTGTTCAAAACGGAAAATACACTTCGATATATTATTGGTCTTACTTCGACGGATGGACGTTTAATTCGTCCTGTTGATGATCCGATTATTGCTCCACTGAAGCTTGATTGGCAGAATGTTGTTTGCGAATCGCTTTTGCGTTCGCCGGAACTTCGCAAACAAAAGTGGGATGTTAAGAGGCGTGAACTGGAATTGATTGCGTCCAAGAATTTTCTGTTACCGCGATTGGATTTTAATGCGAATTATCGTTGGACGGGCGCGGGCAAGGATCTTTTGAATCCTGACAACAGCCGCAGTAATGCTTATGGTTCGCTGACGAGTGGTAATTATGCGAGTTGGGTGATGGGTTTTGAGGCGTCGATGCCGTTTGGTTGGCGAAAAGAGTTGGCGGGGGTTCGCAATGCCCAACTCCAATTAGCGCGATCTCGTGCGGTGTTGCAGGAGCAAGAATTGGAGTTGACTCATCAACTTGCTGATTCATTCCGTGAAATTAGTCAAGCGTATCAACAGAGTCGTACAGTTTTGCAACGGCGTATTGCGGCGGATGATGAGGTGAGTTCGGTCAATGCTGCTTACAAAGCTGGAACAACCACATTGGATCAATTACTTGATGCTCAACGTCGTCAGGCGGAAGCGGAAACGGAATATTATCGTTCGATCGTTGATTATAATTTGGCGATTATGATGTTACATTACCGCAAGGGTTCGTTGTTGGAATACAATAATGTTGCGTTATCGGAGGGAGCGTGGCCTGCCAAAGCGTATTTTGATGCCAAACGCCGTGCGAGAGAACGCGATGCCGGACATTATTTGAATTATGGATTTACTCGACCGCGAGTGGTGAGTCGTGGAATTTACCAGCAACATCAAAACAAGGAGAATACGATTTTTGATGGTCAAATGTTTCCTGAATCTGTTCCGTCTGGTTCGCCGTTGATGGCGCCGCCGCCGCCGCAAGTTATTGAAACGCAATCGAATATTCCGTTGTTGCCGTCGAAGTCGGCAGTGGTTCCGGCGACCAACTCGGTTCCGCTCACAAACAACGAAACATCCGGTTCGTCATTGACTAATTCGCAAGTTTCGTTCACAACACCTTCTGTTGTCAAACCGGTACCAACAAGAAACAACCGGTATGTTGATGCCGAAAATTCTCCTTCGCTTCCACCGTTGTAAAACATTGAGCAAGGATTTTTTTTGAATTATCATTATTGTCCCATGCATCCCGACTGTTCCTAATATTTTTATGTTAGGGAGTTGTGGGGATTCACGGGACAAATGTTTTTTGGATTCCTGACAACAACTTAGACCTTTCTTCTAACTTTTCGCGTGTTTCGTGAAATTTCGCGTTGCATTTTTTCTAACACAAAACACACGGAATTTTTCTATCTTTTCCGTGTTCTCCATGTATTCTGTGTTTGATTTATTCATGGAGAAAAGAATCATCAAAATAAGTGTTAAAGTGAAAGACCTTGTATTAAAGAGAGGTTCAAAATATCTCCGACACGCCGAATGCCAAATCAAAGTGTGACCGCAAACCAATTCGAGTAAGATTCTTGCCGACTTATCTTTGTGTTCGGCAGATAATTCGTGTTGCTTACCGTTTGGCGACGTCCCTTTTTTCCGTTTGGGAGGGCAAAAACCAGAAAAAGGTACGCACTTTAAGGCAAAAGGTACGCACTTTAAGGCAAAAGGTACGCACTTTAAAGCAAAAGGTACACACCAAAACGTGAAAAAGACCCTAAATTAGGTGAATGATTGGCGTGAAATGTGTGATGTTGCCCTGAAGAGTCGGCGAACTTTCAGCAAAAGACTTTCAGCCAAACAAGAATGATTACTCACTTTAACAACCAACACGTAAACACTTACCATTTTTCTTATTTCGTACTATTCATTCCAAGTTTCATTACCATTTTTGTCAACGTATCCCGATTTACCATTTAGTTTTACACGAGCTAAACCTTTGAAGAAAGACCGAACCTTATCGTATTTCAAGGGAATGCTTTCTTTTCCGGTCTTGTCAATAAACTCTTGTCTCTAGCGTTCACAAGGTGTTTGCGAATTTAGGCAGATAAACACACCAACCTGCGAACGCTAGGAAATACTTTATTGGTTGCCATTAAAAATGGAGGCGTAAACTTGTTCCGAAGATGTCTTCGCTTCGGCTACGATAATTTGAACCGATATTTTGTTGGGAATGAACATATTCGAAAACCCAACGAATATTCGACGTCCAGAACCAATTCACTCCAAAAATTAAATCGTTTTGGCGTCCACCACGATCAGGCGTATTACGCCAATCCGTCAAGTCAAGATAACTCCATTGCAGAATCAATTGCCACGCTCCAAAACCATCAATCAAATTCCATTCGCCGGACTTAAACGGATGAAAATTATGTTTGACTTTGGCGGTGCTGAATGTCCCGCTTTTCAACTGATAACTTCGGTGATCGTTTGTCAGGAAATAACCAAATTCAACATAACCACCGGTTGCTGTTTTGTTCGGTGAATAACCGAGCGTGTTGGCGAAATGGTCGGCGTATCGGGCAACATACCATTCCGAAGAAATTGACAAAGGACCGTTTTGCAACGCCAACTCCAAACCCGCTCGATGATGGTGATCGTTGGCAAAGTTACCGGTTTGCAGTAGAGCGTTGTACCAGCTATTGGCTCCGGGTTGAATACTCATACTGGTTTGGTTGTTTCGAGAATGAACATAAGACCAATGTCCACCAACATGAAAAACTTGTCGTCCTTCATTTTCATAAATCGGAACCGCTGTTAAACGGACATTGAAAACGGTTCCTTGATTATCGGCTTGAATAAAACGGTTGGTGTTTGTTTGGTCGCCCTGAAACACACCGTAAAAAAGACGAACATGTTCTTTCGCGAACATGTGTTCGGACGAAATACCAAAACGCCGCCCAAAACTAAAACTACTCGAAGGACCAACATATTCGGTAAGCGAGGTGTGCAAACCGCTTGTCAAATACGCAAGCCCTGTTTCCGGTTTGAAATGTCCAGCGCGAACATATCCCAAAAGCGGTATGTTTCGAACTCCTATCCAATTGTCAACCAAATTCACCCGACCATCCGTCGGCGCCAACGATAACTCAAATTTGTAATCAAATGCATCAAAACCATTGCCGGTAATCGCAAACTGCATTTCCCGAACTCCCGCCTTGTTGCGAAGCCGCCCAGCAACAGTGTCCGCATCTTCATCAACAGTATAACTATCAAGAAAAAGACGACCAGAAAATTTGGGAGCGCTCCATGTTTTTGTGGTATCCGGTTTTTTCGTCTCTTTTTTAAGTTTTTCAAGATCAGCCGCCAAACGATCCAATTCCGAATACACAAACGGGTCGGAAGTTGTTACCGGAATGGTTGCTGCTGGCGGAGTTGCCGGAATAGGCGGCGGTACCGCATCAAGTAATACCGGCGCCGGCGGCGGCGGTGTTGGTATTGGCGTTGGCAACGGCGACCGTGTCACCTCGCCCACAACATCGGGTTGCGACGGTTGCTGTGCCAACAGCAACGCCTCTTTGGTTTTGCTCTTTTGTCGAGGCGTGAGACTGGCTTGCGTTTTTGGAACAAGCTCTCCTGTTTCGGCAAATGTTGAACGTTCTAACGCAATACCATTACAAAATAATATTGCAGTCAATATTCCTTTTGAACAAATTGACAACAAAGTTTTCATCAAAAAAATCTCCTTGTTTTTGTACCGCTGATACTTGTCCTGCTTGTAATCATGCTTGTAATGTTTGTTTCCGCTTGCGAATTGATTTTCTCAAAACAAACCGCAACTAACTCCAAAATCGCAACAAACAAATTTGTTTCTCAAATTTAGTAAGTTGAATAATTTGAATGTGGTTGCGGAAGCGGAAACGATTTGACATGAAATCACTACAATCAAACAAATCAGTTCAATCCATAAATCTGTATCGAACAATACAATCAAAATGACCCTTATAATCGGATTATTTATACATTTTTTGCCATGAAGCACAAGAAAAATCGGCATAAGTGGAATATGCCGAAAAATTGAAAAAGTCAAATAAAATCACCTTTATTAACTACATTCTCTATTTTATAGAATTTTATGAAGATGGCAGAAAATCGCAAAATATCATCATGGTAATATTTCAGTGGATTTTTCGCATTCTTGAAATTTTTCTTGGTGTTTCAAGTTTGGTAGTTCAATTTAGGTTTGCACAAGGTAGAATGTTCTTTGTGTTGTCATGTTGGTGTTGTTTTAATTTTTTAGAATTGATAAATTCTACGTCCTCATTTTACTTTCTACCCCACAAAATCAATTGCTGACAATTCCTTGGGCGCTTATTGGATTGGTATCGTTGCCAATCGTGTTTGGTATTTATTTTTTTCGGACACGGTCTCGCCGATACGATGTTTCGAGTTTGTTTCTTTGGGTTGACCACCGCCAAGCAACACAAAGCGGTCGAAAAATTCAACAATTACAATTACCGTTTCTGATTATTCTGGAAATGTTGGTGTTGATTTTGTTGACGATTGCAGCAAGTCAACCGATGTTCCGTACAGAATCAATAGGCAACCCAACCATTATTATTCTTGACGCTTCCTATTCCATGCTCGCGGAAACCAACAACTCAACTACTCAACAACGAGCAATTCGCGATCTTCACCGAATGTTTTCCGCTCAAATCGGTTCGCAATCTATTGGTTATCCGATTCAATTTATTCTTGCGGGAGCCAAACCGCAACTTCTTTTGAATCGGGCAAAAAATGCGGTTGAAGCCCGGAACGTTTTGGAATCATGGTCTTGTGGTTCTCCGGTTGCCGAAATCGAAACCGCAATCACTCTCGCCACCAACATTTCAACATCGGGAACGAAAATCCTTGTTGTTACCGACCATTTACCAAACAATGAAATTGCCGAAGGACGTGTTCTTTGGAAATCTTATGGAAACCGATCAGACAATCTGGCAATCATTCACGCCAGCCGCGTGTTTCAAGAAAATAAAGATCGAGTGCTTTTGGAAATTGCTAATTTTAGCGAAAAAGCACAAAAACTTCGTTTGTCCATCACGGAGTTGCCAACTCAACGCCGTCTTTTTCGGCAAGATGATCAAATATTGGAATCGGGTCAAACGCATTTGATTCGCACGGTACTTCCGCAAAATACCGGAACGATTGAAGTACGTCTCGACAAAGACAGTTTAACAATAGACAACCATTTGGTTATGTTGCCGTCCTATCGGCGACCAATACGAGTTGGGTTGGATTTACTTTCTGAGGATATTGCCGACAAGATCAAAAAGGCGGTGGAAGTTTCGGGAATCGCAACTATTGTGAGTGAACATCCTGAAATTGTGTTTCGTTCGGGCGATTCGGAACAGCAATCATTGGCAAAACCGGATTGGTTGGTTTCAATTCTTTCCGAATCGGATTCTTCGAAAGTGAAACCGTTTGTTGGACCGTTTGTGTTGGATCGTTCTCATCCGTTGACGGTTGGGTTATCATTGGAAGGCGTTGTTTGGGCGGCAAGTGATACGGCAAATGATACATTGCCGATGCGTGGAAGGGCTTTGATTTCGGCTGGCAGTGTTCCGCTTGTTACGGAGCAACGGCAACACAACGGTTCGCGGGTGTTGACGCTTCAGATCAATAACCAATTTTCAACACTAACAACCGAACCGGCGTTTCCGATTTTGATTTGGAATATTTTGAAATATCGAAGTTATCATACGGTTGGAATGGCGGCGAATAATCTGAAACTTGGTGCGGAAGCAGAATTTGTTCCGGCAAAAGAAGACAAAACAATTGAAATTCAGCCGCCACACGGTCAATTGCAAACAATAATGGTTACGTTCGGCAATCCAATTAAAATTCCAACGGAAGAAACAGGAATTTATCGGGTGAAGTCGGTTTCAGGAATTTATGAGTTTGCGGTTGGAACTCTTTCCGCAGAAGAATCGAATCTGCTCAATCTGACAACAGCAACAAAAGGCAATTGGTTGGATGAAGAAACATTACGCACGGAATTTCAACCAATTGCGTGGCTGTTACTTCTTTCGGCGTTAATAATTGTCATGATACACCATTGGTTTATTTCCGTTCGTAACGTACAAAAATCATGATTGAGAATTGCCGGTTTGGGGGTTGTATTGCCAGTGAATGAGAAGTAGAATAATAAAACTTTCAATGATTACGTTTGAATAGTTACAAAACATTACAAAATATCATCACGAACATTCCACGAAATTGTTACCATTTTTTGATCTTGCTCCGATTCGTTTCATTTTGAAAACAAAAAAAACATGTTCAATTTTATGACAGAAACAAACGAGTTATCTAATCAACCATCGTGTGACCATGAGATAGCGTTGGATCAGAGATTGACGTTTGACGCAACAAACGTTCACGTTAAAGAAATTAAGAACATTTTTATACTCTTTGGTATGATAGTTCTTTTTTCGGTATTTTATGGAATGTTACTCGTTTTTTTGAAGCTACATGATGGTATTTCGTTCTTCCCTGTAATGTGTGGGATAGTAATATTGTCTTTGTGTTTTGGATTTGTAATCGCATTTCGTAAACGAAAAATTGCAAAACAAGTTATTCTCGAATTTGATGCAATAATTATCAAATATTACGTTTGGTCAAAACGGTTAAAATATGAATCTATTACGAAAATTTATCATCAATGTGATCTTCCTCTTGACAAACCGCCTTATCCAGAAGGTTTGTTAATATTACTTGATTGGAACGGTAAAATAATCGGACGTATTCCGATGACGATGACCGATTTTGAAATTCTCGAAACCGAATTATTGCGTCGCATTCAAAATGCAACAGGAAAACAGGTTTATCGTCGCGAAGAGGAATTGATTGAAAAACGACGTAACAAAAAAAAGATTCGACAAGAATTGACAATTAGCGCAGGACTCATGTTTTTGGGGTTATGTTGCATGTCTATCTTGCTCATTCGGGATCATTGGAATTATTCTAAAGAACGCAGCAGATATGGTTCTATCGAAGCGACAATGAAACAACATCCATTTTTTGATAATACCGATAAAAATATTCATCGTTTGGAATACAGTTTTACGGTAGATGAAAAAGAATATACTAATACGAGAACATTTAATGAAACAGAATGGGCAAACCTGAAAGGAAAAGAAACGATAACCGTTTATTACATTCCCAATAATCCACACGATAATTTTTTGGAACGAGATATACATTATTCCGTTACAATCGCAAACCTGACGTTTCGGTGGGTATCCCTTGGTTTCTATTTTGTGACAATGTGTATTGTGTTTTTCAGAGTTCTTGGTTACAATTTTAAAACATACAACGGTATTACTTATTTACTAAAACCGGATCAAATTCTCGAAGACCGTCTTGACGAATTGGCAAAACATTCCAATAAACCATTTTCTTCGTAAGTTAATGGCAATCCTTTTTTTACTCAAACTATTACTCCAACCAATTGTAACTTATTATGACAAAAAACGTGTTCCTTTTGATGTGTCGTTGTGTATTTTGTACACTTTTATTTTCCGCAACAGTTTTTGGTCAGATTGATTCCGGTACGGTTTCTCTGTTCGAAAAAACGAATTTGTCCGAATGGGATTTTCACACGGACAAAGAAGGAGTGGAAGTGGGCGATGTTTATTCGTTTTCCGGTAACGGACTTTTGATGTGTCAAGGAAAACCTTTTGGTTGGCTTGGCACCAAAGAAGTGTACAAAAACTTCCAATTGTCCGTTGAATACCGTTGGTCTCCCGGCGCAACTCCAACCAATAGCGGAATTTTTCTGCGTCTCAACAAACAACCGGAAAAAACATTTTTACCGCGTTGTGTGGAAGTTCAGCTTGCTCCTGAACGAGTGGGCGATCTTTACGGATTTCACGGCATGAAACTTCCTGCGCCGGACGGAGTTGCGAAAGATCGCGCGTCGGCAAGAGATGGCGGTGAAACATTCGGTTTGATAAACGGTCTCAAAAAAACCGCCAACGTCGAAAAAAAACCGGAAGAATGGAACACGCTTGACATTCTTTGCAGTAACGGATTGATTGTTGTTGCCGTCAATGGCAAAATCGTCAACTGGGTTACCGATGCGGAGCAAACATCCGGCAAAATCGGTTTTCAATCCGAAGGCGGTCCCATCCAATTTCGCAACGCAATTTTGACCGTTTTACCGTAAATTACCGTAAAAATTTACCGTAACATATCAGTAAAATTTTATGTGAAATGCTCAAAAGAGAAAGGGTCAAAAGTTTGGCAATGTTTCGCCGAAATATTGCCAAACATGACGAAACATTATCCATCTCTTTCTGATTCAATATTATAAACCTGCTACCAACAATCCATAAATATAATGCCATTTCTAAAAGATCGCATTAACGTTTGCGCACATACATAAAATAACGTGAACGGTTACATACTTTCAAGCAGGATTGTCATTACTGGATTAGACAAATCACAAAAAAAACACGCAATAGAGAAAATTACTGCGAACGCTTACGAAAATTTGAACGGCTTGACAAGCAGGATTGAATTATAGATAATGGAAAAAATATACTCATACGGTTCCTTTTTCCACCATTATTTGTTGCCGTCAATTCGGGTTACATCTGTTTTATTTTTTATTGTCCGTTTTCAACAAATTACGTATTACCATGAACACGCAAAAAACATTACAAACACAGAAAATTGTCCGTTTAGTTCTATATTTGGTTGTATTGGCAATTCTGGGACTGTTGTTGTATCAGATCGGAAAACCCGCCAAAGTCATTGTTCAATCCGGCGGCGATGTCCGACTCGATCCAGGCGGTTTTCTCGCCCAAATGCGGAATAAAGAAGGTCTGACCGAATCACAAATCGGTGAAATCGATCCAGCAAGCAACACAATCAAATTAGCAACCTTCGGTTTACGCGGTGTTGCTATCGCATTGCTTTGGCACCGATCTCAGGAATATCAGAAACGACTCGATTGGAATAACGTAATCGCCACCTCAAACCAACTCGTCTTTCTCGAACCACACTTCACAACCATTTGGGAATTTTTAGGCTGGAATCTCGCCTACAACGCCTCCGCCGAATTCGATGATTATCGAGAACGTTATCGTTGGGTCATTCGCGGAATCGACTTCTTAACCCGCGGGGTTGAGTTTAACCGTCAAGCACCAAAATTATGTAAAGCAACCGGTTGGACAATCTCACAAAAAATCGGAATCGCCGACGAAAATCAACAATATCGCCGACTCCTTCGAGAAGACGATGATTTCGGGTTGCGTCACAATTGCCAACTGCCCTCCGACCGCGACAATTGGCTACTCGGACGACGTTGGTATCATCAAGGAGAAGATTTGGTGTTGCGAGGAGTGAGCATCGGGAACGAATCCGACTTTCTCTTCTTTTCCCACTCACGCCTAAATCTATTCAATTACGCCAAGTGGAAACGTAAAGATGGAATCTTCGGCGAAGAAGCAATTCGTGCTTGGGAAAATGCCGGCGCAGAATGGCGAGAATTTGCTAAAGAAGATCGCTCCACCGCTATTCCCGAAGATGGATCGTTGCACATGCGACCCGGCGTCAAAGCAAAACGAACAACATTAGATACAACCGATCGCGTCCGAGAAGAAGCAAAAAATTTGCTCAATGAGTTGAACTCTTTTGCACCGGATTTGAAACGGAATCTTTGTATCGACCGTTGGAAACAACTTGCCGAAACAAAAGGTCAGCAAGGAACATTGGTTTTCGCTTTGGAAACCGCTTTCGACAAACCAAATAAATATTCGTCCTTGCCCCACGAAGAACTCAGGATTATTCGTGAATGGTTGGACAAAAACGAACCGGATTGGAAAAAACGACTTCAAGCCGATTTGGATTCGCTTTATACCAACGAACAATTAGAATTGAAAAAAATACCGGCTTTGCTCCTGGAAGAAGATCAACGCGATATTCTTAACAAAGCCGAAGGAGCGGTTGGGCAGGTTCGGGAACGCGCTTTTGAAATTCTACGTGTTACACCAAAAGTCCTTTCGGAGGAAATGCAAGAGTTGGATATTTCGCAAGATGCCAAACGCCGCGCTCGCGCAATCACCGCCGAAATAGACGGACACAAAGAACGAACTCGAATGTCCGATCTGTATCGAGATATTCTCAATTTCGAATATCGGTTACGGGAAGTCGCCGTCGAACGAACACAACAAGCAGACGACGCCCAAAAATTCCGTCATTTCGGGCGAATCGCTTATTATGACGGTCGGATTGCTGATTCAATTCAAGGTTGGCTCGACGCCATGAAAAAATGGGAAGAATTGTACGAACAACCCGATTTTGAAGATATTGCCAACGACGCTCAGTTTATTCGAGAAATTATTGATATTGTCGAAAAGTTCGTGATTATTTTAGATAACGATAATAAAATATTTTCCGATGTCGCCAAAGATAACATTCCAATGCACGCCATGATTCGCAATAAATTGAATCAAGAAAATAATCCCGAACAAATAATTCAGGCGTTGGAATATGCCAAAAAAGAATACGAGAAACTATTCGCCAAAGATGAATCGCCCGAAAAAAATGAAGCAAAACAGAAAGAAATGTCCGAAAAATTGGAACAATATTTTCAAATCATTTCGCAACGTTTTGACGGAATCAATATGAGTATCGAATTTATGAAACTTGCTCCCTTGTTCGATATTCGCGATTACATGATTGACTCAAACGCTTATTATATTAAAACGCTTCAGAACTTCGACAAACCGTTACCGGAACCGCTTCCACTTCGCAGTTTTGTCGAACTCATGATGAAACACGATCCGGCAATCGGGAAGGCAACCACTGCAATTGAAACCGGTTTACCGTTTGTTCGTGACAAAAAATATGCAGAAGCCCAAACAGAATTTGAAAAAGCCATTGAACTCTGGAAACCAATTTTGGATAAATATCCAATTATTCCGCTCGATCCAACACTTCAAATGTACGCTGATCTTGCGTTGCTTGCCGGTTTGTACGTTGACACGCTGAAAGCACAGGAAAAAACTGTTCCCGATGATTTTCCGTTGAAAAAATTTCTAAAATAAATTTTTTCTCGTGTTCACAAATCAGCAGGATAAAAAAATCAGAATACGGACAAAATGTCCGCACTTCGAAAGTATATTTATCTTAATGTTAAAATTCGGTTTGCTTTAATAAAAGGTGTTCACTAAAACCGCCCCGCAAGAACGACAACAACAAAGGAATAAAATGATTACAATATTTCGATTGACGTTTCAGGGTTTTATGGCAAGAGGTTTAATCCTTTAACGAAAATTCCACTGAAATATAACAATAATATTACAGAAGTATTACAGAATATTACAATGAAAGATGTTTTAAATTTTGACTCCACTATCTCCATTTTGTTTTACAGTGTAACCATGACGTTTCAAATATTGTGTGATTGGAAAAATTTTTTCTACGCTGTTCTTTTTGTATCGTTGGTTGGTTGTTCTCAAACCTCAACACCTCAACAGGAACATCAATCGGTACAAACACCGTCGTTACAAACAGAACAACCAACAGAACCGCCGAAAACATCAACACCTTCGGCAATCAAACAACTCAAACTCGATCACACGGAAATCGGTGACGCCGACCTGAAAAAAATTGTTGCCGAAAATCCTAATCTCACCGAATTAACTCTTACCGGTACAAAAATTACTGATGCCGGAATAAGTTATTTGACGCAACTCACGAAATTAAAGAAAATTCGAATCAGTAAAACCGCAATATCAAATATTGCTGCCGAAAATTTAGCAAAAATCACAACATTGGAAGATATCGACGTCAGCCAAACAGAGTTCGGCAATACCGGACTCGAAATGTTGAAACTTTTACCGCGATTAAAACGTCTCAATCTTTATACGACAAAAATTACAGATAATGGTTTGGATGTTTTACGAGATTTTGTATCGGCAAAAACAATTGTTTGGTTAAACATTGACCAATGCCCATTGACCGATGTTGCAATTACAAAATTAGTTCCGTTGGAAAATTTGGAATGGTTGCATCTTGGTCGAACGGAATTAACCGATTCCGGTCTTAACAATTTAGCGCAACTCAAAACGCTTAAAGAAGTCTCTGTAACAAACACGAAAGTATCCCGTAATGGTATTGATCAACTTAAAACTGCTCTGCCGCATTGCAAGATTAATGAAAACACCATGAAGAGCGGAGAGAGCGAAAAACAACAAAAACAAGAACAAAATTCAGAACAAAATGGGGGACACGATGCCGCGCCGTAAAAAAAGTTCGGTTCTGATCGAAATTCTCGATGAGCAGGAATATTTAGCAATCAATCTCGATAGGATTAAGTTTATTTGCGAAAAAATTCTGGACGATTTTGCTATCCAAAGCGGTAAACTCGGCGTCATTTTAGTTGATAACGATACAATTCAACAATATAATCGTGATTTTTTGCAACATGATTATCCAACTGATGTGATTAGTTTTCCTATTGTTGATCGTCGCCATGAAGGACATCTCGAAGCGGAAATTTTGGCATGTACGCAAATTGCGTTGGATCGTGCTGGAGAATTTGGTTGGTCGCCGGAAGACGAATTGATGCTTTACATTGTTCATGGAACATTGCATCTTGTCGGTTTTGACGACACAGCTTCCGAAATCAAAACAGAAATGCAACAAAAAGAACGCGAATATCTTGCACAACTTGGAATTACTGTTCCCAAATGGAATCTTGATGATTGGGAATAACCATAAATGAAAATTAAAACATAAATACAAAAATCAAAAGAAAACTCGAACCCATGACGATCAACAAACTTATTCTCGGCGATAATCTCGAAATTCTCCGGCAAATCAATGATAATTCGGTTGACCTGATTTATCTTGACCTGTCATTTTCATAACAAAAACGATGAAGTTATTAAACTTCAAGTCAATGGTAAAATTAAAAAAACAAATTAACAATATTTGTAATTTTTTGTTACTTATTACAATTGTATCAAAACATTATTTGCAATAAC
>JAIRTV010000415.1 GCA_031254675.1 Planctomycetaceae bacterium
TGACCGAAACGCAAAAACATGGCAATCTGAAAAACGAGACAATGCTTTTCGATTCGGCGGCGAATCATCGGAAATCTTAAAACTTTTGTCAAGCCCAATTTTTATTTTTCAAAATTATTTTCCAAGATTATTCGCTTACAATTCTCTGCCAAAACCAGAAACAAGCGGGAAACTTTCCTGAATAGACTTTTCTTGAACTCAATAGGACGAAACAGACAGAATCGTTTTCTCAAGAAAGCAATTGAACGCAGAAAACGCGGAAGACACAAAAAAAATAAAAAAATTCTGTGTGTTCCGTGTTTTTTGTGTTTAGTCAAAATCATCACCAAAAGAAGCCTTAACATGAAATCGTTTTGTTTTTGTGTTCGGCTGAAAATTCGTATTGCTCATCGTTTGGCGATGCTCTTTTTTTCCGTTTGGGAAGGCAAAAATCAAAAAAAGTCACGCACTCCAAAGCAAAAGTCACGCACTCTAAGACAAAAGTCACGCACTCCAAGACAAAAGTCACGCACTCCAAGCCAAAAGTCACGCACTCCAAGCCAAAAGTCACGCACTCCAAAGCAAAAGTCACGCACTCCAAGCCAAAAGTCACGCACTCCAAAGTAAAAGGTACGCACTTTTTGGCAAAAAGTGCGTACTCCAAGGAAAAGAGTACGTACTCCAAGCTAAAAAGTACGTACTCCAAGACAAAAAGTACGTACTCCAAGCTAAAAAGTACGTACTCCAAGACAAAAAGTGCGTACTCCAAGCAAAAGAGTACGTACTCCAAGACAAAAGGTACGCACAAAAAAATGAAAAACGCCCTAAATCAGGTGAGTGATGTCGCCTCAAAGGTGGGAGATGTTGTTTCAAAGGTGGGCGACCTTTCGCCGAAAGGTCGCGTCGGCGATAGCCGACCAGCCCCTGTTTTCGGATGGAAGTCGGATTTCAAACCGTTTGGCAACACAGATTGCCAACTCAACACAGGGACGAGTTGCCTAGAGGCAACGCGACCGTGGGTGAAAACCCTTCGGCGAAAGGTTGCCCACCTGAAAAAAAGGTTGAATCCTGTCTTGAGAAGGGTTAGAGAAAAGGTCTAATAAAAACCGGCTTGACAATCAAAAACAATTCAGGACAATTTTGAGCTATGATTTATGCTGTTCAATTTGATTTGGAAACTAAAGTTAGAACGACGAAAACAGTTCATGTTCCGTCGGGAACACAATTGACCATTGCAGCTTCGGAAGCTGGTTTTCTATTGCGTACGGATTGCGGCGGCGCAGGAACGTGTGGAAAATGTAAAATTCGTATCAATGGAAACGAACAATTAGCCTGCCAAACAATCGTTGAAAGTAATCTCAACGTAATCATTCCCGAATCCGCGTTACGACAAAACGAAAACTCGGTTGTCATTCAAACCGAGTCGTTTCTGGAAACCGAATCACAAAATATGATGAAACGTACCGGACATTATTTCGGTGCGGCAATTGATATTGGAACAACAACCTTAGTTGCCGAATTGCATCAATTCGATCATCCAGATATTGTGTGGACCGTTTCGCGGGCAAATCCGCAACGAAATTACGGCGATGATGTGATTACACGAATCCAAAAAGTTATTGAAGAACCCGTTTTTTTGCCGAAATTGCAGGAATTGATTGTTGGTGCGGTCAATGAGATGTTGATGGAACTTGCGGAAAAAGCCGGAATTAACACAACCGATATTTCGCTTATTTCTGTTGCAGGTAATACCGTAATGGAACATCTTTTTCTTGGTATTGATCCGTCTCCGCTTGGTTTTGCTCCGTTCGCGGCTCCGGTTTCGGAATATCCTGCGTGTCGAGGAAGCGACATCGGTTTGAACACCGTGCCGGACGGAATAATTGAAACGTTACCGATTTTCGGTGGTTTTGTTGGCGGTGATATTGTTGCAGGTGTTGTCGCCACAGAAATATACCGAAAATGCCGCGAACAACAAGAAAAAAAACGACAATTTCCGCAAACCTCAGAACCAGGTGCGTTTTTTTTAATCGACATCGGAACCAACGGTGAATTGGTTTTATGTTACGACGGTGAAATCTACACCGCGGCAACCGCTGCCGGACCCGCATTTGAAGGCGGACGAATCGAACACGGAATGTTAGCGGTTTCCGGTGCCATTGATCGTGTCGAACTTCAAACAACAAAATCAAACGGAATTGAAACCGGCGAAATAATTATTTCAACAATTAACGGTCAACCGGCAAAGGGAATTTGTGGAAGTGGGTTAATTGACGTTGTTTCAGAATTATTACGACATGGGTTGATCAAGCCAAACGGTCAATTCAATGTTAAAGCCGATTCGCCGTTTTTGCAATCTTGGACAATAAGTAACGATAAGCCATCTTTTGTGTTGGTGTCGGAAGAGGTTTCGGGTTTGGGCGAGGCGATTGTGTTAACGCAACGCGATATTCGTCAACTCCAATTGGCAACCGGAGCGATTCGTGCCGGAATTGAGTTATTGTTGCAACAGCAAAAACTTCAACCGGAAGATATTCAAACGTTTTATGTTGGGGGTGGATTTGGTAGTTTTATTCGTCCAGAATCGGCGTGGCGTATTGGGTTATTGCCGCGTGAAGTTCCGTTGGAGCGAATCCGGTTTTGCGGCAACACCTCGCTTGCCGGTGCAAGATTATCGTTACTGGATTCTCGTTACCGTAACGAATCGCTTTTTCTGTCGCGTCATGTTCACCATATTGAACTCGCCTCTCTGCCCAACTTCGCAACCACTTACGCCAACGCCATGTTTTTCGTACAATAAGATGCCCCATCCGCTTTTCACGATCAACGAAACAAAAATAATTATTCGATAAAATTTTCGGTTGATCGTCAAAAATAGAAAACAAACAGTATTTTTTATCGTATTATCCGCAGATTGCGTCGAATTATTTCGAGATATTTGATAAAAATAATCGGCGTCAATCTGCGAATATTCTTTTTGCTGAATAATTACGAAACGTCTGTGTTCCAAAATAGTGTTCAAATAAAATCTCACCAAAAGAAGTATTAAAGTGAAAGATCTTGTGTATTAGGAAAAGGTCGAAGAAAAGGTCTATCGAAGAAATATTTTGAGTAGAAATTGCAGTGTGTCTATTTTATCTAAACAGATGTATGATACAATTGTTTCATCGTTGTATTTTTCACTGGACGATTCTTGTCGAAATAACATGTAAAGATTTTAACAATGTCTGCAACTATTCAAACACGAATGATTGAAACGGCAGGACCGATTTTTGCCCAAAAGGGATTTGCGGCAACAACGGTTCGTGAAATTTGTGCGGCGGCGGGAGTGAATCAAGCCGCAATCAATTATTATTTTGGGAGCAAGGAAGGTTTGTACAAAGAAGTTTTTGCGTCCACTTATTCTTCGTTTGCGCCGTTTCATTACGAAGTTCTCGAACCGGATTGGTCGCGTCCATTTGAAGAACGATTTTACGAATTGATTGCACAACGAACACGAGATATTTTTGAAACGGAATTGATTGCGTGGAAAGCGCAACTGATTTTTCGCGAACTTCATGACCCAACACCAAGTTGCGGCGAAAAACTTCAAGAATATATTATTCGGGATTACAACGTGATTTATCGTTATCTTGACGAATATTTTGACCCGTCCACACCAGAACATATCCGTTGGAAATGTATTTTCAGTATGTTTGGATCAATTTTCTTTTACAAAAAATGTGGTTGGCTTTTGCGAAAAATTATTTTGGAAGACATGCGTCAAGAATCTTTTAAACCGGAACAAATCGCATCATTTGCGGTTCAAGCATTTTTTGCTGTCGCCGCACCGTATCGTCTGCAACCACCAAAAGAATAAAATATTCAACGTTGCAATAAAACTTCTTTTTTTGTTGCTAAAACGATTTGATGTTATAACATAAATCGTTGCACGATGTGTGTTAGCGTAAAAGATTCCAGATGGCGACGATACCGCAATATGAAATAAGTAACGAAAACAAGAACGAGGCGGCAAGACCGAAATTCAGTAACCAACCGGCACGGTATTCACCCATAAGAGAGCGACGGTTGACCAGAATCGTGATTCCGCCAATCACAATCGGTAAAATGAAAACTTGTGATACTTGCGTCAAAACTTGAACGTAAATCGGGTTCGCTCCGAAAATCGGAACCGCTAAACCAATCAAACACGCCACCAAAGCAAGAAGACGAAATTCTGTTTTCTGCGGCATCATTGTTTCTGAACGATAATCGGCTAACAGAATTGGTGCAACGATTAAAATTGGAAAGATCGAAGACAGACCGGCACAAACAACTCCAACTAAAAATATCGCAGCGGCAAGATTACCGGCTAACGGTTTGAGAGTGGCGATCATATCGCTAATTGATCGAATCGGTTCGCCTCCCATGTTGAGAATCGAACCGGTCGCACAAGCCATGATCGAAGCACTCACAATAAACATGAAAACAGCCGAAACAATCGCATCACGTGTCTGAATAGGGTATTCGCGGCGTGTCCAACCTTTGGTCGTCAAAAGAATTGGTCGAACAATAAATGTGGGTGCCGCCATTGTTGTTCCGACAAACGCGGCAGCCAACAGATAATCTCCTTTGGGAATCGTCGGAACAAAACCTTCCGCAATTTGTACCGCCGTCGGGTGAACAAAAAACAGTGACAATAAAAAAGAAAGTCCCATTAGCGAAACAAAAAGTACAAGAATTGTTTCAAACCGCTTATAATTGCCAAACCAAAGACAACAATAAACAACACCAAGCATAATAATAGCAACAAAAAAAGTTATTTTGGGATCGATGGTTGTCCAAACAAGTTGAATCCCTTCCACAATTGCATGGCTCGAAAGTCCAACCAATCCCAATAAACAACACCATTGTCCCAGAACAACCATAATCAACACGAAAATTGCTATTTTTTTACCGAATTCGTTTCGGAAAGAACTAATAGACGTGCGACCTGTTACAATCGCAAAACGACCATAAGCTTCCATCAGCACACCCGAGAAAAAGCAA
This sequence comes from Planctomycetaceae bacterium, assembly GCA_031254675.1. Classification (GTDB taxonomy): domain Bacteria; phylum Planctomycetota; class Planctomycetia; order Pirellulales; family Thermoguttaceae; genus WRKP01. The sequence goes on from JAIRTV010000415.1 coordinate 5,008, forward strand.
CTTAACCCAAGAACCCAGAGCAATTTCATTCCGTGTTCCGAACCGGCAACAATCATTGACGTAACACTTCCCGTACCAATTGTGTAACCAACACAAAAAATTCCCGGTCCAACAGCAGAAAGAATTTTGTGAAACACATTTGAAGGGCATGGAGTTTGAATTTTGCGTTTCATTTTTTTAGACAGTGTTGTTGATAAAAAATATTGTTGATTCACATTGAACGAAAATTCTTTTGAATCGTTACAAAATAATCATGATGACGACCCAAAGTATAACATCATGAAGTAACGTACTAAAATAACATACGGCATTAACGTTTTACACGTCCGCTGACATCGCCGCCCATGAGGTTTTCGACTTCTGTTCGTGTTACGTGATTGAAGTCGCCGATAATAGAGTGAGCCAGGCAACTCGCAGCAACCGCAAAACGAATTGCTGTTGCAGAATCGGACAATTCGGCGGTTGTCAGAGCGAAAATTAAGGCGGCACCAAACGAATCTCCCGCACCAACACGATCAACAATCGAACGAATTTCGTAAGGTTTGTAATTTCCGTTTGAATCAAGCGGGGCAAAAAATGTTTCATTTTTCCGAACATCGTAAAGCATTCCTCCCCAATTATTATGTGTTGCGGAAATACTTTCTCGAAGCGTAATCGCAACTTTTTGGAGATTCGGAAATTGTTTTGCGACTTCGCGGGCAACTTCGGGATAACGGTCAATATCAATATCTCCTTTTTCGACATCGGAATTTTGTGCGTAAATTCCAAGAACATCGGCACAATCGCTTTCGTTGGCAATAACAATATCGACAGACGGTAAAATTTTTCGCATTGTTTTTCCGGCGAGTTCGCGAGCGGGCATCGGCGGATTCCACGCCCACAATTTTTGGCGAAAATTTAGGTCAAGTGAAACCGTCATCCCAAGTTTTTTTGCAATTTCGGCGGCATCTTGGGTGGCTTGTGCGGTTTCGCGGGAAAGCGCCGGCGTAATTCCGGTTAAATGTAACCAGGAAAAACCGTTCAAAATATAAGTCCAATCGTATTGTTCAGGAGGCATGACGGCAATACTGGAACCGTTACGATCATAAATAACGTTACTCGGACGCTGATTCGCACCGGTTTCGAGATAATAAAGACCAAGCCGACCATGATTACTGCGAATCACTCGCGACGTATCAACTCCTGTTGCGCGAACAGAACGAATACATGCCTCCGCAATAGCGTGTTTGGGCAAAACAGTACAATAAGCCGATTCACCACCAAACAACGCAATAGAAACAGCAACATTGGCTTCGGCTCCAGCAAAACTCATCAACACAGTTCCCGGCATTGCCTGCACAAAACGCCAATTTCCTTCAGGAGCAATACGCCCCATAATTTCGCCAAAAGTAATAATTTTCATTGTGGGTTGTCGTGTAAAATTTGTGATTTAGTGTTTGTGTTACAAGATAATTCCTCTTACTTTGATATTCAGTTTTTGAACACGAAACACGCGGATCATACAAAAAATGTTGCTAAAATTCCGTGTTCAAAACGACAAAAACAAAAACTGAAAATTTCCAGTAGGAGGAATATCATTTGAATATTATAATCATTTTCAAAAACGAAAACAACACTATTGTTACCGCCCTGACAAGGTTGTACTTTATTGATTCGTGAACCTGCGGTTCATAAAGTGTTATCCTTGCAGGACGTTATGAAAAGGTTATTTGTTACCGTGCAAGAAATACAGCGGGTTAATAAATGGATCAATAAACGAGTACTCCCCAAATACCGAATTTAATTGTTTCACCTTCTTTGATTTCTTTTTGGTAAAGTGTGGCAATATTTCCAACATAATTACCGAAAAAAAGCATTTCGGGAATCGCAACTTTTTCGAAACCGGATTTCAAAAGAAATTCCGTTACGTTGTCTTTGTTTCGGTTGGGCAGCGGCGTAAAAACGTACAAAATTCCCGAACGGGTACAAACAACCTCCGCACCTTGAATTTCGCTACGCACAAACTTTTTCCCTTCAAGTTCTTTCGGATAATTGAGAAGCCGATACTCGCGGTTGGTGAAAAGTTTTGCGTCTTTTTTGAAAATATCGGATTCGGCATTTTTCAATTGCAATGTTGGAGT
>JAIRTV010000417.1 GCA_031254675.1 Planctomycetaceae bacterium
CGTCACCGTTCCGTCGTGAATCCAAATTCGATATTGGAGCCGGATTTCCTCATTGGGTTGAAATTGTCGGTCATTCACTCCAGGCCAACCGACACACAACGGTCCATAATATCGAGTTAACCATGTTGGCGGAAAATCAGGATGTGTTTTCGGCACGAAAATAGCTGCCCCGCTTGGCGCGGAATGCCCATCGAATTGCGACGTGTAATCCGCCCACGCCAACGGCGTTTCCGGTAAATCTTTTTCCGCAACTCCATTCGGAACCGTAATCATATTAACCGTATTGCGTCTGGCGGAAGCGTTTTTGTTGTTACGTTCGTTTTCGGGAATAAACGGTTTGAACCGAACCGAAAAACCGCCGTAACTTTTTCCTTCACTCCCACGAAGCGAAATCGGTTGCCCAACCGGTTTCCAAAGAAATTCGAAATCAATTGCCCGACTTTTAAGCTGTTCTATTCCGTCGGAGTTTGTGGTTTGAACGCGGTGGACAACAATTTTGACTTGTTCCGACATAATTTTGTTTCCATTTTCCGGTTTGCCGACAAACCAACCGTTTTCTACTTCGAAGGTTGCGGTGTTACGATTTGTTTTCTTGCTGATCCAACGGACGAAATATTGTTTGAGAGCGGTATTACTTGTCCAAAGATCATATTGTTTGATTTTACCGTCCGGCGTGTGAACACCAACATGAGGCCACGTCCAAAACACACCGTGATGATGATAATGATCTTGTGGGGCGTTGTCTGTTAAGATTTCCCCGTTAAGCCCGTGAAGCGGATGAACATAGCAACCCGCAACTCCACGCGGGTCTTTTTCGGGAACTTGATCGTGTTTAACCGCATCAAACCGATACGTCAACACCGGCAAACTTCCTTCCGTGAGAACCAATTGTTTCTCGTCTTTTTCTTCAAACCGAAACGGTTCCGCAGCGAATATTCCGGAAACTTCCGTGAAAATTGTTACGCAACAACATTGAATCCCAACAATCAACATGGTTAAAAACATTCTACGCATCATCATTGTAATCTCCTGTTACAAATTGAGTTAATGAAACATCGTTACAGCAACGAAACAACCGGTAATCATTCTGATTGTTTCGGAAATTTTCAGGGTCATGGTCGGTAAGGCTGGCAAATCAACATCCAAGTTGCCGACTTTTTGAGTTTTTTTGGATTTGGTTAGTTACTGCATTTCTTGTCCGAATGGACATGTTTTTCCAATCGCAATACCTTCGCTTCAATACCTTCGGTAAGTCTTTCAATATGATTGTCTAACCGAAAATTATACAATTCACAAAATTTCACGCAATAGAGAAAATTACCGCGAACGGTTACAATTTATTGGACAGGTTTATAACAGTCTTTTGATACGCTTACACGTGTTCCGCCCAATTCAATAAATGTATCATCTCTTAGGATTACATACACATGATCATAAGTTTTATGTAACCGTTCACGTTTTTTTGAAAAATTAAATATGTCAACGAATGATTGATCATAAAACTTTTCTGTGTATTCTGTGTTTTCCGTGTTCAATATTTTTTTGAACACAGAATGCACGGAAAACACGGAAGACACAGAATTTTTTTATTTTTCCGTATCTTCCGTGCTTTTTGTGTTCAATTGATTTCTTGAGAAAAGGATTATTTAGATTGTGCCTGTTTGGTCATATTGAGTTGAAGAAAAGGTCTATTATTGATCTTGGTACATTTTTTTAATCCGCTCAACAATAGTACTGTGCATTTGACTGACACGGCTTTCGGAAAGAGCAAGAGCCGCTCCAATTTCACGCATGGTCATTTCTTCGTAGTAATAGAGAATCACAATGAGGCGTTCGGTTTTGCTCAATCCTTTGGTAAATGCCCGAATCAAATCAATTTTGGCAAGACGTTCAGTTGGGTCTTCGCTTCGGTGGTCTGCCACAATCTCGACTTCGCGAACTTCTTTTGACCCGTCGTTCTCCGACCAAGTTTTGTCAAGACTTGTTATATTGACGCGATGAGTTTCGGCGTACAATTGATGGAGTTCTTCGGCTGAAATTGCCAGATAATCGGCAACTTCTTGATCATGTGGTTTGCGTCCGAGTTGAATTTCGAGCAATTTGCATGCTTCGTTTAGTTTGGTGGCTTGGGAACGAATAGAACGCGGCACCCAATCCAATGAACGGAGTTCGTCAACCATGGCGCCATGAATTCTCGTGGGGCAAAACGCTTCAAAACGAATCCCACGACCCAAATCATACGCGGCAATCGCGTCCATCAAACCAACCGTGCCAACCGAAACCAAATCATCAAGCTCAATCCCTTCCGGCAATTTCGCCCAAAATCGTTCCGCTTGATTGCGAACCAACGGCATATAACGCTCCACAAGCCGGTTGCGTAATTGATCGGTCGGACTTTTTTTGTAAAGAATCCAAAGTTGATCAATATCATCAAAACTAGCAGAATCAGAATGAGAGGCTTGATGAGTTCTGTGTAAAAAACGCGATTTTGTTACCGATTGGAGTCTAGGCATTCTCCGGGTTCCTTAATTGACACAAGTGAATTGATAGGTTTTCGAATAAAAACAGGGAATAAACATGTAAAAGAACATTAACAATTTTTCCGGTTTGTGAAAAGAACAATTTTTAAGAATTTTCTGATTTATGCCGGAAT
>JAIRTV010000418.1 GCA_031254675.1 Planctomycetaceae bacterium
CGCAACCGTGAGTGAAAGCTCTTCAGCGAAAGGTTGCCCACCTCTGCATTATTGACATGAACAAGGATCACGCAAAATGCCGAAACAACCTGAAAATTTTTACCCATTTTAACAACCAGCCTATAGACAGTAAGAAAATTCTCCCAACTAAGAAAAAATTGAACACGGAAGACACGGAAAAATAAAAAAATTCCGTGTCTTCTGTGTCCAAGTAAAATCATCACCAAAATAAGTATTAACGTGAAATATCTCGTGTTAGGGGAAGTTAAAGAGAAGGTCGATTAGCGGTGTTGACACGATTCGCAAAATCACACCGTTAAATTAGGCTATTAAATTGGGCTGTTAAAAATTCTCGTCAAAGTTCCCTCAAATGACTGATTGACTTTTTCTAAAGTCAGAGTATCTTAATACAGTCAATTTATCATAAACTATTTGGGATTTTGTATAACTTTGCGTAGGTATTCCGTCCTGAAAAGGCAGTGTCCAACAACTCATCACCCGCAAAATAATGGACAACTCACAACGAATCGTCATTACCGGAATCGGTTTAACGTCGCCCAACGGCAATAATTTGTCGGAATTTCGTCGTGCGCTCCTGAACGGAAAAAGCGGAATCGCCCCTTACGAAATTCGCTATTTCGGCAAAACTCTTGCCGGAATTTGCCATTTCGATACCACAAAATATCAGAAAAAAAAGGATTTGCGACGCGGAACTCGCGCCGGAAGTATTGCTATTTATTGTGCCAACGAAGCAGTTGCCGACAGCGGAATCAATTGGAACACCGTCGATACTTCCCAAATTGGAGTGTTCGTTGGAATTACCGAACACGGAAATGTCGAAACCGAAAACGAAATTTATAATATTAAACAATTCAATTACGATTGTTCCACATGGTCGCATTTTCATAATCCACGGACTGTTGCCAACAATCCGGCAGGAGAAGTTACACTGAACTTGCGAATTACGGGACCTCATTATTGTATTGGGGCGGCTTGTGCCGCCGGAAACGCCGGAATTATTCAAGGGGTTCAGATGCTTCGACTCGGAGAAGTTGATTTGGCTCTCGCCGGCGGAGTCTCCGAAAGTATTCATACCTTCGGAATCTTCGCCGCCTTTGCCGCAGAAAACGCTCTAGCAAAGCACGAAATTCCAGAAAAAGCCTCACGCCCCTTTGACCGTGACCGGAACGGCATCGTTATTTCCGAAGGCGGTTGCATTTTCGTCTTGGAACGATTGTCCGACGCCAAACAACGTAACGCTAAAATTTACGGTGAAATCGTCGGCTACGGAATGAATAGCGACGCTAGCGATTTCGTGTTGCCCAATCCGGAACGGCAAAAACAATGTATGGAGAAAGCATTGAAAAAAGCCGCCCTCGAACCGGAACAAATCGACTTAGTAAGCACCCACGCCACCGCCACACCCGCTGGCGATGTTCAGGAAATTGCCGCAATCCGACAAGTATTCAACGGCTCCAAAAAAACATACCTCAATAACACCAAAAGTTTTATCGGTCACGCAATGGGTTCTGTTGGCGTTTTGGAACTTGCCGGCAATTTGCCGTCCTTTGAAGACGGTGTCGTTCACCCAACCATTAACTGCGAAAATCTCGATCCTGATTGCGAAATCGATAACCTCGTCATCGGAACTCCAAAAGTTGTCGGCAATATCCGTTATATTCTCAATAATTCCTTCGGTATGGTCGGAATCAATTCGGTGGTGATTGTTGGAAAATACGACAACGACAAAACAAAATAATATAGAAAAAATAATACCGTTCCCGTAGAATTTTGATCAATCATCGACGGGTAAAAAATTAAACGGTGGATGACTTTTGTTCATTCACATTGAGCGAAAAATTTTCACTGAATAGTTGTAAAACGAATGAATAGAGAAACCGCCGTCAAATTAATTGTTCGTCTTATTGTTTGGACACAGGAAGAAAAAATTCAGTGGCAACGACTTCGTTATGACCCTTCCGTACAATATCAATTAAGAGATATTCCTTATAGCGGAATTATTTACACGGTACAAGTTCAGGATTGTCATTTCCGTTTGTACCAAATCAAACAGCCGGGTAATTATCCTGGTGAAACTTACGGACAACAAGAAATGATGAAGGCTGATCCTGACTATCTTTTCAAGATTGCATTAGATGTTCTTGACGCCAATGGCGATTTGGAATATGCTTTTGAACCGATTTATGCTATGGTTGGGCTGTTTGAGATTGTTCGGGAACATTGTGCTCCATCCCTTAAAAAAATTGAAACATTGTTGGCGGATTGATAACCGCGTATCATTTAACCCATTCTTTATTTATTTCCCATGACCGAATCTGAAATTCGAGAAGCCGTGATCAGTATTCTTTCCGATATTGCGCCCGACGAAGACTTTGCGTCGATGAAAGACGAAGTTTCGTTCCGTGATCAGTTTGAGATGGATAGTATGGACTTGTTGGATATTGTCCTTGAGTTGCGCAAACGTTATCGTGTGCAAATTCCTGAAGAAGACTATCCCAAACTTGACAATATGAATAGCACGGTTGAATATTTGTTGCCGTTAATGAACTCGTGATTGTTGTCCATGATTGCAGTTGATTTTGGAAATACACGTGTCAAATTCGGTTTCTTCCGCAATATCAACAACAACAAAACGGTTCCCGAACCGGATTCCGTCTTTGCGGTTGATTCCTTATTGGCGGTTGAATCATTCGGTTTTGAGGCAATTATGAATTGGCTTGACGGTTTGGGGGAAGAACCGGAACCAACAACATGGTTCATTGCGCAAACCGGAAATTTCTTGTGGCAAAAATTGCAAGAGAAACTGACTAATATTCGTCCGCATGACCGTTTCGAACGGATTTCCTACAAAGATATTCCTATTTCGATTGATGTTGAGTTTCCTGAAAAGTTGGGACTTGACCGGTTGTTATCGGTTTATGCGGCGTTCCGCTGGCGAACACTCAACACAACATGTCTCGAAAAGGAAACACGAATTTTAGTGGTTGATGCCGGTAGTGCGATTACGATTGATTTGCTTGCTGGAGAAGGTTATTTTGCAGGCGGAGCTATTTTACCGGGATTAAACGCCATGGCGGAATCGTTAACGGGAATTTCTTCGCAGTTACCCCGTGTTGCAGCAAATGAGATTTCGTTTGCGATTTATCCGGGCAAAAATACGGAAGAAGCGATTATTTCCGGTATTTATTGGGGGGCGGTGGGAGCGATTCGTCAGTTTCACCAACTTGTTCAGACAACACTTCGTGATGCTGGTTTGCCGAATCGTGTTCCGATTTTCCTTGTTGGCGGCGATGCGAAACATCTTCAAATTGGTCTATCCCTTTTTGTAGAATCGGAAAATCTATTTTTGTTCCCTGATCTTGTGTTGAGTGGTATTGCATTAGCGGTTCAAAATCAACTGGTTGCTTCCGCCAATAACAAATAAAAATATTGTATCTATTTAGTGAAATGTTTTTTAAGTTTTTTTCCTTTTAATTGTGTGTATTGTTGCAAAATATGATTGCGGTTATTTTTGATATGGATGGGGTGTTGGTTGATAATGCTCATTTTCATAAGCGTGCTTTTGTCGAATATTTTAGCGAATACGGGACAACACTTACGCCTGAAATGTATGGGCGAAGCAATGAAGACTTGATGGTGGAGTTGTTTCCGAATGAGAGCGAAGAACGGCATCGGGAATTTGCGAACGGAAAAGAAGCGTATTACCGTCAGATATACGAACCGCATATCAAACCTGTTGCTGGTTTGGTTTCATTCCTTCAAGAGTTGAAGAGTAACAATATTCCTGTGGCGGTTGGTTCTTCTGCGCCGGTGGAAAATATTGATTTTGTGTTAGACAAATTGAAAATTCGCAACTATTTTGATGTTGTGGTTGTTGCGGCAATGGTGCGGAGAGCGAAACCGGCGCCGGATATTTATTTGAAATCGGCGGAGTTACTGAAAATGGAGCCTAAAAACTGTTTAGTTTTTGAAGATGCGTTGGCTGGAATCGAGGCGGCTCGGTCTGCCGGAATGAAAGTTGTGGGAGTTGCGACTTCCTTGCCGAAAGAAAAATTAACGGAAACAAATAAAATTATCAATGATTTTACGGAAATAACCGTTGCTGAAATAAAACAACAAATTATTGTTTAAACTTCCTATCGCGGTGTAGCCGCAACAATAACAAAAATGAAACGTTTATTAAAAAACAGTCGGATTTTATTAACTGGTGCTTCGTCTGGAATTGGTGCGGCGTTGGCGTTTACGTTGGCGAAAGAAGGAGCGAATTTGGTTCTTCTTGCTCGGCGTGAAGATCGGTTGCGGGAAATTGCCGAACAATTACAGAACCAATACGGTCATTCGCAAAAATTTGTAACTGTTTCCGGTGATATTACTGATTTGGCAATTCGGCAATGTGTTGTTCAAACGGCGTTGGAGCAATTGGGTGGTCTTGATATTTTGATTAACAATGCTGGAGTTGGTGCGACAGCTCTTGTGGAATCGACGACGGAAGAGACATTGCGACGGATTTTTGAAGTGAATTTTTTTGCTTTGGTTGAATTAACACAACGTGCGTTACCTTTTTTGAAACTTGGTAATCAACCGATGGTGGTGAATTTGAGTTCGATTGTTGGTTTGCGTGGAGTGCCGCATTATGGGGTGTATGGTGCTGCTAAATTTGCTGTGAGTGGTATTTCGGAAGCGATGCGTGCCGAGTTTTCGCGTTACGGAATTGATGTTCTTTTGGTGTGTCCTGGCACGACGCAGACGGAATTTTTTGATGTACTTTATCAGTCGAGTAGTGCGCCGGACATGCCGATTCACCATGCTGTTACTGCCGAATATGTTGCGATTCGGATTGTTCGGGCAATGAAAAAAGGGAAACATAAAATTATTCCCTATTTTCAGGCGATTATCCTTGATTATCTCAATCGTTTTGCTCCATGTTTTACGGATTGGATTATGACGAAATATGTTTAATAGACCTTATTCTCTAACTTCTCGCGTGTGTTGTGAAATTTCGTGTTTCGTTTTTTTAACACGAAAAAGAACTAAAGTGGAGTTTCTCCAATTGGTACTCTTTGAAGGTTGGCTGGCTGAACGCAGGAGCAAGTTGGCTAACCACGAGTAAAAAATCTTTGGCGAGAGATTGCCCATCTTGGGTTTATCTATTTTTAACGAAAATTCTACTGAACAATTACTTCAAAAATTTTTTTATTT
>JAIRTV010000543.1 GCA_031254675.1 Planctomycetaceae bacterium
TTGTTGCAAATTGTTAGTTTGTGTTTCTTGACTGTTTTTGTTCTGGCTTCTTCGCTCTATGCCCAAAATGTCGCGTTGACGCCGGTTGACCGGAAAGACGATTGGTGGGTCAAACGCCACGCCAATAATGTCGCCCAAATGGAAAAAGGTGATATCAATCTGTTAATGATTGGCGATTCGATCACAAACGGTTGGGATGGACGCGGAAAAACCGTTTGGGACAGCTATTACGCCCACCGTAAACCAATCAATCTCGGTTTCAGTGGTGATCGCACCGAACATGTCCTTTGGCGACTCGATCATTTGCCGCTTGACAAAATTACGCCCAAAGTTGCCGTGTTGATGATCGGAACAAACAATATCGGGCATAACAGCAGTTCCCCAAAAGACGCCGCCGACGGAATTAAAGCGATTGTCGAAAAACTCGAAAAATCTTATCCGGCATTGAAAATTATCGTGTTAAACGTTTTTCCACGCGGAAATAAACCAGACGACAATAATCGGAAAAAAGTTGACGAAATCAATTCTTATTTACCGGAATTATTGAAAGACAGAGCGAATGTTACATTGCTCAATATTAATCATGTGTTTCTGGATGCCGAAAAAAATCTCCCAAAAGAAATCATGCCCGATTTTCTTCATCCAAACACTTATGGCTATGAACTTTGGGCAAAAGCAGTGGAACCAACCTTAACCACATTGCTCGAAGAAACAAATCCGGCTCTTGTTCCAATTGATAAAATGAACGAAGAATGGTGGAACAAACGGCACGAAGCTAATTCTGAAAAAATCGCCAAAGGTGATATTGAATTTTTGATGATTGGCGATTCGATTACACACGGTTGGGATGGACAGGGAGCATTGGTTGAAAAATATTTTGCCCAATACAAACCTGTTAATCTTGGTTTTGGCGGCGATCAAACACAACATGTTCTTTGGCGGCTTGATCATTTGCCGTTTGATAAAATTTCACCCAAAGTGGCAATGATTATGATCGGCACCAACAACACGGGAAATCCTGCCAACACTCCTTGGATGGTTGCGGTTGGAGTGAAAGCAATTGTCGAAAAATTGCAAAACCTGAAACCGGACTTGCAAATTATTGTGTTGAAAATTTTTCCACGCGGCGAAAAGCCAAACGATTGGTTGCGTTTACGTGTGAACGAAATCAATCTCGCTTTGCCGGAATTGCTTGCTGATTTGAAAAATGTTGAAATTATTGACATTAACGACGGATTTCTTGCGGAAGATGGAACGTTACCGAAAGAACTGATGCCGGATTTCCTGCATCCGAACACCAAAGGATATGAAATCTGGGGCGAAAAACTCGCACCGGTTCTGAAAACAAAATTCGGACAGTAATTACATCATCCTTTTGAATTGGCAATGAAAAATTTTATAACTAAAATATAGAAGATCACGGATGTTGTTATTGGCGAACAATATTGTGCCGAATATTTCCGTATTGTATGTTGTTTGGGCATTGTTTTGATTTTGTTAGAAATTTAGAAACTCAATAAAAAGGAGATTAAAATGTCTTCACGTGTTTATGAATTTAGTTGGGATATTATTGGTGATATTCATGAAGGACGCCCCAATTTGGGGGATCAAGTCAATATTATTTTGTATCGTATGATGCAATATACATTTCGTGATGTTGCTGAACAGCGTTATGGAAAAGAGGTTTGCGATACATTGTTCTATGACGCGGGTTATCTTGCGGGCAAATTCTTTTTTGAACAGTACATGAAGGAATTTAAAGAGTTACCGCTTAATGGTTTTATTGCGGAACTCCAACGGATTCTGAAAGAACTTGGAGTTGGAATTCTTCGGGTTGAAAAAGCTGATCCCGAATCCGGTGAATTTGTTGTTACTGTTTCGGAAGATTTGGATTGTTCCGGTTTGCCGGATATTGGAATTGAGGTGTGCAATTACGATGAAGGGTTTATTGCCGGAATTTTTGATAAATTTACCGGTAATAATTTCAAAGCCAAGGAGGTTGATTGTTGGTGTACAGGTGATCGAACTTGTCGTTTTGAAATCAACCGAATTTGAAATTTTGGTTTTATGTTTCATTGTGATTGTCGGTTTATTCAATGCAAACACCGAAAATCAAAATCGTTTCTATTATCATGACTATTTTACAAAATGGTTAATGATAATGAACAAACAATGGAGAAACGATTAAAAATTTCCTGAAACATTTATACAATGCTGACACAAGGCTGATGAACGAGTCTGTTTTTTTGATTAAGAAACAGGCTTGTTCGTTAGGATCTTAAATTACTTTATAGACAACGAATATAAGACAACAATGGACGCTGACAGCACTACAATCTTACGACAGATACTGTCCGGGCGTTCTATTCCTATTGCCGAGACGACACATCTTGAGAATGTGGAATTTGCGGCAATTTGTCGGGAATTGATAACAATTCGCGAACTTCTTTTGAAATTTTCCAATGGTAATTTGGACGATAGTGTTACGATTCGTGGTGCGATTGCGGGTTGTTTGAAAACGTTGCAGGCTAATTTGCGTCATTTGACGTGGCAAGTGCAACAAGTTGCTGAAGGTGATTTTTCGCAACGGGTTGAATTTATGGGGGAATTTTCTCAGGCATTTAATTCAATGGTTGTTCAGTTGGAGCATTCTCTGACGGATTTGCGGGATAGTGAGAGTCGGCTTTTGAAGCTGAACGACGAACTGCAAGATGAAATTCGGTTTCGTAAAACGGCGGAAAAGGAATTAAAACGTAGTGAGGAACGTTGGAATCTTGCGGTTCAATGTAGTCGTGATGGTATTTGGGACATTAATCTTAAAACGAAAGAGGCTTGGTATTCGGAGCGATTTTTGGAAATGTTCCAATATTCGCCGAAAGACTTGCCTTGTGATCTTCGTTGGGATCGTTTGGTTCATCCGGACGACGAGGAGGCGGTGGAATTTCTGCGCAAAATCTATCGCCAAGAAGAATCGCTTTTTCCGTTTTCGGTGGAATGTCGGATGCGTTGCCATGACAACAGTTATCTTTGGGTGCGGATTCGGGGGATGCCGATTAATGAGGATGCGGATCAGTGTCGGATTATTGGTGTTACGTCTGATATTAGTCTTCAGAAGGAAACCGAAACGGCGTTGGCACATCGGGCAATGCACGATAATTTAACAGGTTTGCCGAATCGTTATCTTCTTGATGACCGGTTGCGTCAACATGTTGCCAATGCGTCACGTAGTGGTTCTGCGTTTATTTTTGTTGTGATGGATTTGGACAATTTCAAAGGAGTTAATGATACATTGGGTCATACTGCCGGAGATATTTTGCTGATTGAGTTTGGCAAACGGGTGAGTAATTGTATTAGAAATACGGACACGGTGGCTCGGCTTGGTGGTGACGAATTTGTGTTTATTTATACTTGTGCGGAGGACAAGGAAATCTTCGCAACGGAACAGGTGATGCATCGTCTTTATCAATCATTCCAGACGCAAGTTGATCTTGGCGAAGTGATGTACACGATTCGTTCGAGTATGGGGGTAAGTTTTTTCCCGAAACACGCTTCTGATATTGCAACGCTTTTTGAACGTGCCGATGAAGCGTTGTATCTTGCCAAAGAACGAGGCAAAAATACGTTTGCTGTTTGGGAGCCTGCGGCGAAAGATGTTGCGGCGAAAGTTAAGTGTGAGATAAAAACCGGTCAAAGACCAACACGTTAATCCGACAACGCAAGAACTTTATACTGTTTATAATCCATAAGTTTATGGTGAACATGTTTATAAAGTTACAGAATATGGAATTTTAGTTCACAATGTATGTTGGTCAACTACAAAGAGAAATTATTGGAAAAGTGTTGCCAAAGATCCCAATGCTAATCAAAAGTATTCGCCTAAAAACATTGAACGTATGACGGCTGGTTTACCACCTAGAATGCGTGTACGAGTACATAATAATAAAACAGATAAGTATGAAATAAAAGAATTATCAATGGAACTTCATCATTTGACTCCTCGTCATCAAGGAGGTTCTGATGATGCAATTAATCTTGCAGAAGTATCTCCTTTTGTTCATGAAATTATTGATCCATCTCGGCATAATGGTTTTATTTTAGATTCTGTAATAAACGGACTAGCAACATTCTAATATGAGGAGGATATTATTATGGAAAAAGATGATCCAATTATTGGAGTTTTTAGTGATTTTATTGA
>JAIRTV010000544.1 GCA_031254675.1 Planctomycetaceae bacterium
TTAGCGGTGATAGTATTTTTGATAAATTTGTCTGATTTGTTGCGTCATGTAATGATGATCAAATTGTTGCGAAAATAATTGACGACCGGTTTGTCCCATTTCATGGCGGAGTGTCGGGTTTTCAGCTAACCGAATAACCGCATCTGTTAATTCCGCAACAGATTGCGGCGGAAGAAGAAATCCGGTTTTGCCATCCAAGACCACTTCCTTCGCCCCATCAATATCATAACTAATAACCGGTTTGCCTGCCAAAAGAGCTTGCGGCAACACTCGCGCCAAACCTTCTCGAAGACTCGTATGAACAACTATATCCATCGCAGAAATCATTGCCGGAATCTGTTCCGGCGGAACCAGTCCGGCAAAAATAAAATAGTCTTCCAACCCCAATCGACCTATTTCGCGACGATAATATTCCGTTAGAATACCGTTACCAACAAAAAGAAATCGAACCTGAGGAATCCGTTCAATAATTGATCTTGCCGCAGCAATTATAAATTCGTGTCCTTTAAGATGGAACAAACGAGCAATCTTGCCAACCACAAAATGCTTGTCCGACAATCCAAATTGTTGGCGTACCGAAATACGGAATTTTTCCGACTCAAGAAACGGTTCCGTTTCCATTCCGCTGTACACCGTAACAAATTTCTCGCTCGGAGCAACCTTTCCCGTAACCATTAAATCCGTCATCGCATCCGCAACAGAAATCATCGCATGGCAATACCGAGCCGCCCCATATTCACAATATTTGTAAAATTCCCGAACCAAATAATTTTGAAACGGATAAAACGGCGCCCCGTGAACACTGTGAATCACAACACGCACACCAAGATTCCAAGCGGCAATACGACCAAGAATCCCCGCTTTCGCGCTGTGTGTGTGAACAACATCAGGACGAAATTCCCGTAACGTCCGTTTGATTTCCCAATAAGCCGCAATATCATGCCAAAGCGAAATATTACGAATAAGATGCGGTAAAACAATTGTCGGAATTGTCCGAACCGCACGATTCATCAGAGTTCCTTCCGGTCCGGTCGTCGGTCCCACAATCAGAAGAACATCATCACCGTAATCGTTTATCAAGTCTTCACAATTGAGTATCGTGTTTTCCTGCGCACCACCAATAATCAAACGTGTAATGATATGGGCAACTCTCATACGGTTATTTTTTGCAGGCAATCATTCACGATTTGACAATTCCGATTTTGCCCGACAACAATAAGGCAATACCAATAATTGTTTTTGTTTCGGAATCATCAAGTGTTCGCATTTTGAGTTCCCGCAATATATTTTACTTTTGACAGTCGTTCAATGTTCTACGATTGAGCCATAAACCGTTTGGCAACATAACGTGTCAACATGTAATCATACGGTACGGTTGTATCAGTCAGAACATAATCAATACCCGATTCGCGGCACGCCCGATGATAACTCGACGTGAATTTACGAACTTCTTCAAGATAAGTATTCCGAACCGAATCCGGTTCAACACGAATCCGTTCCTTCGTTTCCATGTCGTGGAACGCAATCGTGTCTTCAAACGGAAATTCGAGTTCCGCCTTGTCGAAAATATTGAACACAATAACTTCATGTCGGCAATGGGTAAAATGATGTAACGCCCGCATAATTTCGTCCTGATCATCATACAAATCACTGATCAAAACAATCAGACAACGCTTTTTGAAACGGTTTGCCAAAAGATGCAGCGTTTCCGCAATACCGGTTTCCTGAGCCGGTTTCATTGCTTCAAGCCGTTCCATCATTTCATGAAAATGACGAGGCGAACTTCTTGCCGGCATATCAAGACGTATTTCCGTATCAAATGTTGTCAAACCAACGGAATCCTGTTGCCGTGTCATCATGTACGCCAGAATCGCCGTTAAATAACAACCATAATCAAACTTCGAAATACTCGAAGAATAACGATAACCCATTGAAGCACTTGTATCCAAAATAATCTGGACACGCATATTCGTTTCTTCTTCGTACTGTTTAACGTAGAGACGTTCGGTTTTTGCCAACATTTTGAAATCAAGATGACGCGGATCGTCTCCCGCGACATATTCGCGATGTTCGGCAAACTCAATACTAAATCCTTTATTGGGACTGGCATGAAGACCGGTAATTGAACCTTCCACGACACCACGCGCCACCATTTGTAAGTTTTTAACGCGAGCCAACGCTTGAGGTTCAAGATATTTGTAACCGGTACTCATCGAAACTGGGAAGTTGATGAAGTGTTAAGATAAATCAGGAAAACAATGAACTTGGTTTATCTTGAATTTTTCACGCTTGTTTACTATTTTAAGCTTTTCAAGATTTTATCATTATTCCTCTTCGTCGTCGAAGTCTTCATCGTCATCATCATCGACTTCTTCCCAATCATCATCTTCTTCATCGTCGTCGTCCCAATCTTCATCATCTTCTTCGTCATCGTCGTCCCAATCGTCGTCGTCGTCCCAATCTTCATCGTCTTCGTCGAATTCGTCATCCCATTCATCGTCATCATCTTCGTCGTCATCCCAATCATCTTCATCATCTTCCTCATCCCAGTCTTCCTCGTCGTCTTCGTCATCGCTAGCGGCAATACGAGAACAACACGAAATTGAGCATGAATCAATGGATGATTGCCAAGAGCGGTTTCCAGATTCAACATTTTGTTGAGAAAAATTCAAGGTCGTTTTCACAGTAAGACTCCTCATTCAAACAGGCTTTTAAGTTGAAGCACTTCGTTCAAAACAACGAATCGATTTGGATTATAACATCCAAAACGAATTTGCACGCCATTATCTCCAATTTTAAAAAAAATAAAAGGGATGGTAGGCTGATTTTCCATTTTTCGTCAGAAATTTGTATTTGCTTGATTGATAAATCAAAAAATTTCCTAGTGTTTATTAGGATGGTTGTCAATATTAATATAGCTGGAGTGTTCCAAAAAGGCAGTTATGGTATCTTTTTTTTGTATTACGTTTGTTTGTTTCCTGCTCTACATTGGACTTTTTCTTTAACTTGTCTCCAACACAAGGTCTTGTACTTGAAAACTTATTTTGATGGTGATTTTATTTGAACGCGGAAAACACAGGAAACACGGAACTTTTTTTATTTTTTCTGTGTCTTCCGTGTTTTCTGTGTTCAATTGATTCCTCAAGGACAAGAGGATTGTTTCATTCTTTATATTCGAGTTAGGGAAAAGGTCAAATACGCTCTAAGAATGTGTTGAGCGGGTCTCGTGGGCAATCTTGATAAGAGGGACTCAAAACGCTCTTGCAACAAACTTGGTATTTCAGTAAGATTAACGCGATAAGATTAACACGATTCCTAAGGAATTTTATTTGTTAAAGCAAAAGTTGGGTCAACACAAAACGATGTTTTGCTCCAAAAATTCCTTAATTTCATACGCATGAGAGAACCGCACACGGCACACATTGCACTCCTCCAATCGTCCTCTTACCATTTTTGGAAACGGTTACAAGCAATTTATGTCAACACTTAACTCGTCAAACAATATTCCCGCCGTTTCATTGCCGCCACGCCGAACTCGTAGTGAACGTGTTGCGGTGCGGTCGTCCTCGAAAGGTAGTTTTTCGAAATTTGTCGCGGATTCAAAACACAACCATTGGGGAGTGTTTCTGGGCATGATGTTTCTGGCGGCAACAGCGATTAGTTGTCTGATTGAGGCGTGGAATCCTCCGTTTCGGTTTCATTCCAATCATATTACGGAACGTGCCATCGTCTGCAACACCGCCTTTTCTATCGCCAGTCCCGAAGCCAAACGTCTTGCCAGAGATCGGGCAAGTTGGGAATCGCTTTATGTGTTCGTCAACGACCCCAAACCACTCGTGCAACTCCGCGAATCCCTCTGGAATACTGTCGCCGCTCTGGTCAACGCCCAATCGTTTGACCAACTCGACGATAATGGAAAAGAAATGTGGTCGCACTTTCTCAAATCAAGCGGAAAAGAACCAACGCCCGAAGAAATCAATCCACGTGCCGCCTTTGATACTTTTGTCGCCTACTTCAAAGATGATACCAGTTTCGATCTGTTCAATAATCGCCTCAAACAAGTATTCACGCCCTTTGAATTGCACGGAACATTGCGAGCCTTGCATTACGGGGCAAAACAAGGAAGTCAAGATCAGATTTTGGTTTACCGTACAGAAGATACACCCGACCATGCTGTTCCTTTTAAAGTAAGCGATGTTTTGATTCGCGACGGGACTCGCTTCAAAGAAGCCTTGCAACGTGAATTTCATAACCCCGTTCTCGTCGATCAACTCTTTAATTGGCTTAGCCCAAAACTTGAAGAAACGCTCAAAGAAGATAAAAACGCCACCGCCGATCTAGAACAAAAAGCAGCAGAAGCCGTAGGTGATGTGATTGTTGAGTTTGTCCCGGGTCAAGTCATTGTTGAGGCGGGTGTTCGTCTGGAAACGGAAGAAATTGCTCTTTTGCGTGCCGAATACCGAGCCTTTCTGCTTAAATGTTCTCCGAGTGTGCGGTTTCTTCGATTTCTGGCTGTTTTGGGAACGATTTTTATTCTAATGGTAATTGTGTGGGGGTTTGTGCAACGATTGGAGCGTCGGCGTCCGAAATTACCGTTCTCTTTTGCGGTTCTGATGGGTGGTATGGTTTTGGCGGTGGCGGTGTCGCAATGTATTCAACGTTTCTCGCTAACAATTGCCGAAGGCGAAATTATACCGCTTCTTTTATTTGTCATGGTTGTTTCGATTATGTATTCTTGGGAGTTGGCAATCGTGTTGTCAACCATTTTGGCGTTAATTTTTGTGTTTGGCAATGGTGGCGGGAACGATTTGTTAATGATTCTGCTTTGTGTTACTATTACGACGGCAATTCAATTGGGGCGATTGCGGTCTCGAAAAAAATTGGTTGCGGTTTGTTTTTTTTCGGGGGTTGCTGTTTTTGTTCTGACGATCACAACAGGGATTCTCGGCAATCGCCCTTTGGAAACACCATTATTACTTGATGCATCGTTTAATTTCGTTTGGTCATTCCTTGCCGGTTTTATTATGACGGGAATGTTGCCGTTTATCGAAGAACCGTTTGGTATTCTAACGGACATGCGTCTGTTGGAGCTAGGTAACGTGTCACAACCGTTACTCCAAAGCCTTATCCGGCTTGCACCGGCAACTTATGGACATTGCATGCAAGTTGGCACGATTGCCGAAACCGCCGCCGAAGCCATCGGATCACGTGGTTTGTTAACGCGGGTTGGGGCTTATTTTCACGACATCGGCAAAATTATGAAACCGGAATATTACAGCGAAAACCAAGGAGGTTTGGACAATATTCACGATCATATCGAACCACAAGTTAGTACTATTGTTCTGATTGCGCATGTTAAGGATGGTATTGATCTTGCGCGGCAACACCGATTGCCCAAACCGCTCATTGATTTGATCGAGCAACATCACGGAACTTCGTTGGTGTCGTTTTTTTACGGGCGTGCCGCAAAAGGAAACAAGGATGAATCAGCAAAAATTGAGGAAAGTACTTACCGCTATCCGGGACCGAAACCGCAAACTAAAGAAGCGGCTATTTTGATGATTGCGGATACTTGTGAGAGTGCGTGCCGCAGCATGGGAACTGCGGCAACTCCGGGAAAAATTGAGAATCGTGTTCATGTTCTGATCAAGCAAAAACTTGATGACGGACAATTTGACGATTCCGGTTTAACACTTCGTGAATTGAAGATTATCGAAAATAGTGTGATTAAATCGATTATTGCTGCAATGCACGGACGAATCAAATATCCTGACCAAGAACCCGACTCTTCCCCCAAAATAATAGAACCCGAACCCACAACAGCAGAAACCGAAACGACCACGAATCCCACTGCCACAAAAAAAGTTTGACGGAAACATGAAAAAGACGGATACAAAAGAAAAAAATGTAACTATACTTTTTACACTTTGAACATCAGAAGCTGGTCGGTACCTTGATTCGCTAATTATTCAAGAAGCCAAAAAATGTAATGAAAATTAATCAAATTAAAAGTATATTGAAACATTTTATCAAAATCAATTCAGATAATATCAAAATATTAGTTATAATTGTAGTGGTATTGTCTGGATTATCGTATTGGTACTTACAGCAAG
>JAIRTV010000553.1 GCA_031254675.1 Planctomycetaceae bacterium
TCCATAAGTACATAGAAAAAGAATTGCCGGCTTTACATAACGCAATTCGGCTAGGAAGCAAAGCAGGTGACCGAATTGAGTATTTTGCCATCGCACCCGTCTATGAAACAGTCCCTAAAACCGACCCCGCGACGGGCAAAGTAGAACCTGTTCCGAAGAAAAATTTCAAGAGTTACGGCATAGTCGGTTCAGGCAGTATCAGTAATTGGATTATCAAGTCCGTTACTACCCGCAAAATGTGGATGTCGTGGAAAAAAGTTCGACCAAAAGTCGTACAACGTAAAAACGAATTCGCATACTCAGGGGCAATTTTTTTAGCGATATTTGGTGCAATTATCGGACTCGTCTATTTTTCCAACCACGGCTGGACGAGATACACCACAGCGTACTGGGGACAGAATTGGCAATCTGGAGCCGAGTTGTTAAAACAGAATTACTGGTTTTTACTCGGTTGGTTTTTCGCAGCGATATTCGGAAGTATTTACATCGCTATTTCATCTTTAATTTTTGCCATCATCGGTTTCCTCGGTGGAACGGCAGTTGGCGCAGTTTGGGGTTTTACCGAAGGCGGCGGTCTGCTAATGGTTCCCGAATACGGGTTGCGTTTAATTACCATTTCGGCAATTTACCTTGCCAAAGGAACGATTTACGGCATAAAACAACTCTGCGCATTGACAGCCAAAAACTTTGTTATCGTCTATAAACAAGTCAGAGTTTTCTTTGCAAATAACATTTAAAATTTAACGAAACATTAACGTGTTTCATAATTACAATGAAAATACATTATGCCTTATTTGATAAAAGTGCAGACGAGAGCAAAGGTTATCCTTCGTGGCATTCGCCTGAAATTACTGAACCGATGATGTCGGGTTTTTACTCGAACTATCTCGTGACACATTTGCACGAAAAACCGAACAGTTTGTCGGCAGATGCGCTGTGGGGTGGTATCGTGCATATCGCAGGAAAAACCGTTGATGAATCCGGATGGCTTGTACTGTATCGTGAATTTGACGGCGGTAAACGAGACACGGGTGGATGGGGCAGACCCGGCGGTTTCACCATTCTCACGGCGTGGATTAAAACGGACGAAGTGTATGAAAATCTCTTACCGATTTTCAACAACAAAACATTTAAGGATGTGCAATCTGACAGTCTAGCCCCCGGCACAATTAACGTCCCTGTTTCGTTAATCGAAACAATTTCACCGCCGTTGCCGAAAGTTGCTCTCGGTTTGAAAGAAAACGCAGCGCAATTTATTTCGCCGTTGAGTGACGGTCACTTGAAAATTGAAAATGTAGTAAAGGACTTTTCGGCAAGCGTCTCTGCCGCCTGCGATGCATTCATTGCCAATCGCAGTAAGGCGTTAACACAACAAGCAGCGAAATTAACAACGACAAATCAAGAGTTGCAAAAACAACTTGACAGCATAAAACTGCAAGTCGTAAAATTGCAAGAAAAGATAGCGGACTTTGAAAATCCTCAGTCATTTGTCAATCCGTTGAAGAAAGTCGGACTTTTCGGAACAGTATGCGTACTCGGCTATGGAGCAATAACGGGACTTATAGCAGGACTTATCGCAAGTGTAATAGTATTATGGTGCCTATCGCCTTCACAAAATGAAACATTCAAGAATCCGGCTGCTCCGCCAACTAAAACTGCTAAACCAACAGAGAGGAATTCCAATATACCTGATGATAATACAAGTGAACAATTGAAGTAACCGTTCACGGTGTTTTGAAAATTGTGGTCGGTACGGGACTCGATTTTTCTTTTTCTATCTTGTTATTAAATCTATACTTACATCATTTTTCTCGATTCATTCCCGCCGAAATTCCCACATTGAATCAGGAAATCCCCCTCTTTGATACAGTGATTTCTAGGTTTTTGGAGGCAGATTCTACCTCCGATTTACACGAAAAAAGCGGCTACCTTTCTGAACAAAGAGTAACCGCTCCATAACTACTGAAAGGAACATTTTACCATGATTACTGAAACGAGTCAATCCCTAAACGCTTCCGGTATTGAAAACGAATTGAAGGCATCTTTTGAACGGTCACTTTGTACTGGTTCTTCGTCTGCCGATTTTTTGGAAGATTACTTTTTTTCCGTCGATGTTAGTGATGAATCCGATTTGTTGAGTTTGGCACGGAGTGCGTCCCTGAAAGAGAATGAGGAGAAAAAACGTGTTCTGTTGAGCAACATCGGCAAAGACTGGGACGCCCGGAGGGATGGCTTTGCCGATGTTGCTCAACAGGAAAATGTTCCTTACCCCCCGCTCACTAACAGGGGGGTCACAAAGTACCTAAACCAAAATTCAAATGAATCCCAACTATGTACCGATTCTAAGTTTGCAGCAAATACCGAGTACATTGTCGGTGTCACTCAAGACAACAAACCAGAGGGACGTTGGGGCGGTTTCGATGGCGGTGTCGAAGTTGGTTTTGAGGTTCAATGGGACAAAGAACAATTCTCTGCCCATCTCGAAGTTCTTGCCGAAGGTCGGCAACAAGCCGAAGGCAATGACGAAAAAAATCCGGTATATCTTAATCTCGGTGATTATTACTTCGCAATTAAACCATCGGGAGCAAAAGCCGGTTTATATTATAAATTCGTTTTGGAAGGTTGCGGCGTCAAAGTTTATCTTCACCATGACCCGCCGAAAAACCGTCAGGGCATTCGTATTCGGTATCAATTTGAGTCGCTTATTCGTTTCGACTTGTACTCACTTCACGCAAAATTACGTGAATGGCTTGAGTCGCTTGGTTTAACCATCATCAAAGAAACGGTTTCGCGTGTCGATATGCAAGTGATGACCTTGCGAAAAACTCATGATTATCTGAAACTCATTGTCAATGACCATGCTATTACCCGAGCACAAAAAGATGTTTTTTATCGTAAATACAAACGTCTGGAAACTTATACTATTGGTAGTGATATTGAGCTTTGTATTTACGATAAACTTTCGGAACTTGCCGACAAAGGCAATGTCGAGAAAGCGGCTTTGATGAAAAAGTATGTTTTTGATTGTGCCGGTGGTGTTGGTGACGGTAGCGGTTTAACCCGTATCGAATTTCGGTTACGTCGTGATGCGTTACGTCCGTTGGGAATCAATACGATTGATGATTTATATCGTAAAGAAACGGCGTTGGTCGATTGGTTGACTTCACATTGGTTTCGCATTTTGGATAAGCCCAAAGTTCGGGGACACGAGAACACGGCAGCGATTCATCCGCTTTGGGTCGAAGTCCAAGAATTGTTTCAACATTACTTTCCGGGTTCGGATAAAGAACGTGAATCAATTGTGTGGTCGCATGATGATTCTGTAAGGTGTGAACCGGAAGCATTGGAAAAACAAGCGGCTGGTTGTTTGGCGTCGGCGGTAGCGTTACGATACGGCGGGCAAACTACACCGGAAGATTTGCGTGCAATATTATTACAAGAGATTGATGCGTATTTGATACGAATATTTAATAGAACAAATGAACGAGCAACAGAGCGATATGTTCGTGACGGTATTACAGCAGAGAGCGAGCAAGAACAACAAAGAAGGCAGAAACAAAACCTAGAGAATGCGGCGTAAGCCGTACCTCTGGCGGTTTGCGTGTTCCCCTCTCCCGTCCCGCACCTTCCTCGCTCGACATTCGGGAAGGTGTGGGATGGGAGAGGGGAACACATCACCCCCTCTTTTGTTCGCATTAGACTCAACCTTATTGCGGTACTCCGCAAAACAACGTAGGACAAAGGATAGAAAATTGCGTGACAAAAAAAATTTTTGTTATGCTGACAATTCCGATAGATGTAATAAAAAATTTTTTTGGCACGTAATTTGCCCTTTGTCCGGTTACTGCAAGGGGAGACAAAACGAACCATTTACAAAAAGGAATAAGTTGAAAAATTCCTAAAGATTTTTCGTGAAATATACTTTTGAAAAATTGTTATACTTTAGTTTGGGCATTTTATGTACGAGTAGATAAGTTTCGGGTTTGGTGTTGCGAAAAAAAACAAACAAAAAATTTAATTTTACGATATTTTATTATTGACGATTTCAAATGCTTCCGATATAATAACATTAATACAATTCAATAGTATCCTAAATCAGTGACACTTTTAGGATATCGAAACAATGATGGTATTCGCACAATAAAATATCTCGCTTGTTTTGGGTCGAACCATCACGAAACCATTAACGCTGTCAACGGCTTGCGAGATATTTTTTTTCATTTCATTATTGTATGGAACATATTTAATCGTTAGGGAGGTGTAATTTATGGCAAGCAAAACGAAATCAGGAACATGGCGAATTTCGTACATGGCAAAAGACAAAGAACGTCGTGAGATTTCTCTTTCAAGCCGTTATGAAAAATCGGTCGTCTTGGAGTTTGAGCAGTTGGTTAAACTTCTTTCTGATTCAGTGCGTTTCGGTACACGTCTTTCCAAACAAGATTCGTTGCGTGTCGAAATTCTGCCTTCCGACTTACGCAATAAATTACTCGAACATCGATTAATTGAAGGCAAAGCAGCCGAAAAAATCCCAACACTTTTTAAATTGATTACTCAATTTAATGCGACACGTTCTAATGTCAAAGAGGCAACGCTTCTCGTCGATAAACGTCACTGTAATTATTTGCTTGAATATTTCGGGAAAAATAAACGTATCGATTTGATTACATACGCGGAAACAAGCAAAATACGTAACTATCTTGTTAAGCAGCGAACCCGTGGAAAAGGGAAATTAGAACAATCTTCAGCAAACCGAGCCATTACAACATTCAAAGCGATTTTTTCCTATGCGGTTGATTGTGGCTATTTGCAACAGTCCCCCTTTATGAAAGTCGCGGGTGGTAGTACCGAAGGGAATCCTGACCGCGAAATGTATATTTCTTATGAACAAATAGAGAAAACAATTCAAGCCATGGGAGATAATATTGACTTGGGTTGTATTCTTGCCTTTGCTCGTTATGCCGGACTTCGGAGAGGGGAGATTTTACAATTACGCTGGTCTGGCTTTGAATACTATAATCCAGAACTTACCGCTGGTATTTTTCAGGTCAACGGTAAAACGGGAAAGCGTCGCGTTCCTCTATTTTGTGAGTTGATTCCTCATTTAGAAAAGATACGGGCAAAAAGAAAATCTAATCAAGAATATCTTTTTGATAGATATCGTACTTGTAAAAACATTGGAACATTGATTAAAAAGCAAATGAAACAAGCCGGTTTGGAGGTATGGGATAAGTTTTTTATTAACCTTCGGGCAAGTTTTACAACTGATAAAGAACGTTTGGGTTGGAAGGATTCTGTGCTTGATGCCATTCTTGGCAATTCGTCAATGATACGGAAAAAACATTACATTCAACCAATGGATGACGTTCACTATGCTCGACTTGGGAATCCAAACGCTACTGTTATTTTACCGACTGCTTCTCTACGTGCTGACTGGTCGGCTGTTGTCCGGTCAGTTGCTTGTTCGGTAAACAAAATATTTTCGGTAATTTATCGTTTAGTATGCTCTATGAAAATTCCCGCCAAAACTCCCGAATTTCTCGCTAAGATTCCCGCTCAAATTCCCACATTTCCTATCAATCTTCCCCCTGGTGCGGAAAATATCAGAAGTTTTTCTGACGCCTTAAAAGTAGTTTATGGGGATAAAATATTGACACGACAATTGACCGATTTTATTCGTTCTAATCCGAATCTCCAGCTTGCCGTTTCAGAAGTAAACCTTGGTTTGGAAAGGTGTTGCGAGGAGAACAGCTCGGAAATGTCGCAACAAGATTTCCTACAGCGAGAACTCGGTTTTATGCAGAAATTCACCAAGCATTTTACCGATTTTGTGGAAGATGTTAGAGAAGGTAAAGTAGATAGAATGGGCGGTACGGGACTCGAACCTGTGACCCCTAGCTTGTCGAGCTAGTGCTCTAACCAAACTGAGCTAACCGCCCCAAAAATAAAGTTGCCGAAATCTTCAAATCAACTCC
>JAIRTV010000584.1 GCA_031254675.1 Planctomycetaceae bacterium
AAATTAATGAAACGTCAATAAAAATAATTGTTTTTCAAATTTCTCAACAATCGGAATTTGGAGATTGTTGTAGGAATCGTTAAAGGAGTATCCAATTTTTTCACAGGAGTTTGCTATGAACATGTTATCAATTCGTTGGTTTAGCGGGATTTTGATGTTTGTTGTTTTTTCGGTTCTATCCGTTTTGCCGGCAATCGCGCAACCCGGTCGTTTTCACGGACCACCTCCGCCACCTCCACACCGTCATCATCACAGTCCAAGCGATTTCGAAAAAGCTCTTGGCGTTATTGGAGCGGTTGGAACGGTTGCCGCTATCGCCAATGGTTATTCGCCGTACGGTTATTATCGGCGCAATCCGGTTGTGGTTGTCCCGCCGCGTCCGTCCACCGTCATCGTTGAACGCCCCGTCGTTGTGGAACGCCCCGTGGTCATCGAAAAACCCGTTGTCGTAGAACGTCAAGTTCTTGTCGAAAATCCGGTTGCCGCAACTCCCATCGCGTCCGCCGATTATTATTCGCCAAAACTGGGAGCCATGTTTATTATCCAAAATATGAAAATTCCCGGTTATACGTTCACCGCCGCACGACTTGTCTCCGATCCCGTTGAAGGTTCTCCCTTAAATGTGATCGGACTTCGGAAAGGCGATGTTGTTACCCGACTCGATAATAACACCGTCAACTCGTTGCAAGAACTCGAACGCCACGAAAACAATACGCTGATCCGTTACATCAAAACCGGTACCACAAAAGTTCAATTAGCCAAAATTTATATCCCAACCGATAACGAATTCAACTCAAAAGATAACAATACCTTTTATGCTCCCTAATTCCAAAATTCCGGTTGAATGATCCTGTGATTTGTGGTTCCTGGATTGCGATTTGTGTTGCCGGTAAATTACCACTCTTGCGGTAAAACAATTCCGCAAAACAATTCCGCTTGCCGCACAAACCGCAAACTCGAAACCACAATTAAATAGTGTTATGGAAAATAGAATCAATACTTTCGTTGGTCGAAAAAACGAACGTGAAAAATGGGCGGAACTTCTTGCCGATCAAAACACAAACGGTAAAGCGGTTGTTGTGGTCGGCAAATACGGAATGGGGAAAACCCAACTCCTTGATCAAATGGTTGCCGATGCCGAAGACAATAATTCGTTGCAATGCGTTTCGCTCAGATATTCGGTTGCGCCAAGCGATTCGCCAAGTATGGTGATGAAAATGATGCTCGAAGATGCGTTTCAGGCAGCCCGTTACGAAGCCGGTTCGCTCGATTACGAAGGAAAACGTTTTCGCCAATGGAACATATTGTACCAAAAATTGGGGCTCTTTTCAAACAAAAAAGAACCGGATTATCAATTCTTTCACGCTCTCCGATACGATCACCGCAAAAATATTTTTGAACAATTTATTATTCGTCTTCGTTTGTTTGCAGACATTCTTCCCGACAACGGGCGGATTCTCGTGGTGATCGATCCCGAACAGGATACACCGGCAGTACGAGTCGAACTTTGGTCACAAATTGTTCGCGAATTACCGCCGAAGTTTTTCTTTCTTTTCGCGCAACGTTTTAAGGACACGTTGACGGTCAACGAAGAATTTCGTTCTCTTAACAA
Organism: Planctomycetaceae bacterium; assembly: GCA_031254675.1. GTDB lineage: Bacteria > Planctomycetota > Planctomycetia > Pirellulales > Thermoguttaceae > WRKP01. The sequence goes on from JAIRTV010000584.1 coordinate 1,613, forward strand.
TGTTTATTTTCTTCCTCCGCTTGATTCTTCGCAAGGGCTTACCGACTTGGGCGATTCGGAAACGCTTCAACTTCTTGAAACTTATCAACCGGCATTGAAAGAAAAAGAAATTGGTTCGGCTCATCAGGAATTTCTTGATCTTTTCCATTGTTACCGTAATCATCCTTACGCGGTTCACGCGGCGCTTGATCTGTTGCTTTGCAACAACGTCAATCATTTAAACCAACTTCCACGCGAACCCATGCCTCATTATATTGCTCCGGCGCAATGGAAACAAATCGTCGAACATTCGTTGGGACACGAAGTGGCGTTGCTTTTTGAAGCCTATACCGTTTTGGAAGTTTCCTCTTTGGACGAGATGGCTTGTTGGGTTGCCGACATTTCGCAACATTCCTTTCAAACCATTCTTGCCGATCCGTTTTTGCGTTCCCTTATTCGCGATGAACCGGATGGTCGCATGATTTATCATCATCATTTGAGTGCTTATATTCGTACTCTTCTCTACACCGCCGACGGGTCTCTAACATTGGAAGCAAAACGGTTGCATCAACGCGCCATGATCGGTTACGGCGAGTTAATGCGAAGAACTCTCAAACCGGATACATTGGCAACCGTTCGTCTGCCGGAACATTCTTTGGCGGTTGGCGGCGCAGAACTTTTCGCGGAAACATTGGGAAGTTGCGCGGACGCTTTCTTGACGTTGGGATTTTTTCAAACGTTCGGAGCCATGATCGAACGGGCATTATCGTTGATTCCAAGTCGGTCTGTCGAAGAATCCGAACTGTATTTTCAATTCGGAAGATTACGCTATCAGCAAGGCGATTTAGAAGCCGCCATTCAATATTACGAACAATCATTGCAAATTGCACGATTGATCACGGAACCGGAACGAATTGCGGAAGCGTTGTTTGCGTTGGGAAAAATCTCCTACGAATTACAACACGATGTCGATGCCGAACAAAGTTTACGGGAAGCGATTATTTATTACGAATCGGGTCCGGATCAAGCCGGTCTTGTGGAAACATTGCTGTGTCTTGGCAATGTTCTTTGGCGACAAAACAAACGACCAGAAAGCCAAACCGCATTTGACGAAGCGATTAAAGCGGTTGAGAAGATCAGGAATTATCGTCAACGTGTTCGGTCGGAAGCGGCGGTGTTGACGGCGCGAGGACGAATACTCGACGAATTGGGAGAAACATCGCAAGCAACCGAATTGTATTACCGAGCAATCGATTTAACACGAAATATTTACGACCGAGAAGCGGAAGCGGAACTTCATTCGCGACTTGGTTCGTTGTTTGAGCGTTCCGGTGATTTGAAAACAGCGGAAGAAAATCTTTCAAAAGCGATGGAAATTCATCGAAATATGACGTTGGTGGAACATTGGGCGGAAGATTGTTTTCAGTTGGCGCGGTTGGCGCAGAAACAAGGCAACCTCAAACTCGTTCGCGAACGACTCCAATTAGCACGCCAACTCTTTCACCAACTCGGAAATACATTGAAAATCGCGGAAATCGATGCCGAAACAAACGAAATGTAAAAAAATCATCAGACCTTTTCTCTAACCTTCCCTAAGAAAGGTGGGTGATGTTTCGCCGAAGGGTTTTCACCCACCATCACGTCGGCGATAGCCGACTTGACCCTGTTTACGGCTGGCAATTTGTGTTGCCAAACGGTTTGGAATCAAATTGTCAGCTCAACACAGGGTCAGAATTGCCTTGCGGCAATGCAACCGTGGATGAAAATCCTTCGGCGAAAGGTTGCCCACCTAAAAATGGTTCATTTGCAGGCGCAAATGGTTTATTTGCAGGCGCAAATAGTTTATTTGCAGGCGCAAATGGTTTATTTGCAGGCGCAAATGGTTTATTTGCAGGCGCAAATGGTTTATTTGCAGACGCAAATAGTTTATTTGCAGGCGCAAATAGTTCATTTGCATGGGAAAATGGTTCATTTTCAGGCGGATTATTTGCTGTTCACTATGAATTTACTGTCAACTATTCCCTATTCACTAATAATTAATAACTGACTCAAATTCATGTTTAAGACGGTTTGCCCTCACTGTTCTCAAGAATACACACTTGATGATGCGTTACTCGGTAAAACGGCAAGTTGCAAACGTTGCCGGAATATTTTTACGCTGGAACGGAATCAATCAACGAAACTTGTCCGATCTTCCCAAACGCAACCGAATGAAGATTCCGGTTTCGATCTCCAACCCAATCCCGATCCCACGAAACATGTTCGGGAAGAACCTCGGCAACAAATTCCCAATCCCAAATTCGAAAAACGATTTTCACCGGAATCGGGTATCTGGAATATTGGAGATGTTGTGCTTGGTGTCTATGAAGTCAAACCAATTGCGCCGGATATTCCGTTTGCGGAAGGGGGAGTTGGTGTTGTCCATCGGGTTTATCACCGCGAATGGGATCGTGATCTTGCCGTTAAAAGTCCCAAACCACAAGTGTTTCAAACGGAAAACGGTAAACAAAGTTACGAGAAAGAAGCCCAAACATGGATTGAATTGGGTTTGCATCCGAATATTGTGACGTGCTATCTTGTTCGGCGAATTTCGAATATTCCGCGTTTGTTTGCCGAATTTGTTCCTGACGGTAGTTTGCGTGATTGGATTCGTGATGGGCGTCTTTACGAAGGCGGTCACGAAGCGTCCTTGCTCCGAATCTTGAATATTGCAACTCAATTTGCGTGGGGATTGGAACACGCTCATCGGCAAAAATTACTCCATTTGGATGTGAAACCGGCAAATGTGATGATGGCGGGGCAAACGGCAAAAGTAACGGATTTCGGATTGGCGCAGGGAATTGCTGATCTTCAGGACAGTCAACAGTATAGCCAACCGTCCAACCAACCACCTCAACAAAATTACGCTGGAAATACCAGTGTTGCGGAAATTGGCGCCAGCGGAATGACGCCGGGGTATTGTTCGCCGGAACAATATTATTCGTTTCTGTTTGCGCAACGGCAAGAATTTGACAAGATGCCGAAAATTACGTTTCAATCGGATATTTGGTCTTGGGCGGTGAGTGTTTTGGCAATGTTTCACGGACGACCGCCGTGCAAAAAAGGAGGTCAAACAGCTCGTAAAGTGTTTGAAATTTATCTTCAAGGCACGCCGGATAAAAAAAATCTCAAAATGCCGGAACCGGTTATTGAGTTAATGTTTCGTTGTTTTGAGGAAGAACCGCAAAAGCGTCCTGATTCGATGGCGTGTGTTGCGGATGAATTGACGAAGATTTATCGTGAGATTTCCGGGGTGGCTTTTCCGCGTTCTCGTCCGATAAACGCAACATGGACGCCGGAAAGTATCAATAACAGAGCAGCGTCCATGCTTGACCTGAACAAACCGGTTGAAGCCGCTCAATTATTGGATCAAGCGTCGGCGTTGCAACCGTGGCATCCCGAAGTAACATACAATCAAACTTTACTCGCTTGGCGTACCGCTCGGCTAACTGATTTGGCGGCAATTGAACGGATTGAAACTCTGGTCAAAACAAGACCGCAATCCTCCAGTGCGTTGTACGCTTTGGGTTTAGCGCAACGTGAACGCGGTAATCCGCCTTCGGCAATTGATGCGTTTGAAAACGCAATTACTTTGGAATCGCGCGAAGAAATACGTCGTGCGTTGTTGGCGACGGAAAAAATCGTTTCCAAAAACGCTCGGTGTTTGGAACGAATTACGGTTGCGCGTGGGATGGAAGACGAAATCATGATTGATGAACGCGGAGAATGTATTCTGTTACCGAATACGGAACAAACATTCGATCTTCGCGAAACGGCAACGGGACGGATTCGTCATTCCTTCAATCCGCCCAACGAAAAACGGAAACAACAATTTCCAGACCGAATTGCGTTGAGCGAAGACTTGCTTTGGGAACTTGTTCGCGGTGAAAAACCGGGAACCGTTTTAATGAAACGAGTGGGACAAACGCCGCCAACATCTTGTTTTCGGCTTATTGGCTGGAAACGTTATTTTGGTCGAAAAGAAGGACACACGTTACGAGAATTGATTACGCGATCTGAAATTGCTTGGATTGGCGAAATAAAGGAAAATCGGGTTGATCTTTTTGATAAAGAAACAAAAAAGAAGATCGGTGATTTATTTGGACATGAAGATATTGTTACGGCGTTGACGTTTAGTGCGGACGGACGTTTTGCGCTTTCCGGTAGTTCTGATCGTACGATGCGGCTTTGGGAGCTTCCGTCTGGTCGTTGTCTTCGAACGTTTACATCGCTTGGCGGGGCGGTTGATGCGGTGCATTTCGGTTGCAACAATCGCTTTGCGTTATCTTTGATTGCGGGTGGTTCGCTTCGGTTGTGGGATATTTCTATTTTGTGCGAAAATCGAACTCTTTTTCGTGCGCCGTTGTTGCTTTCTCATATTGCCAGTGCGGAAGAAATTGGGCGTCAACAATCTGTGATGAATCAGTATTGTGAGGAGATACGGCAAAATATTATTGAATCGAATTTCGATGCGGTGATTCGAACAGTTGCGAAGGCTCGTGTGCTTGCGGGTTGGGAGTCGTCGCGGAAGTTGTTGGAAACCGAGGGAGTTTGGGACGTGTTGAAACGGCATACGGTTCGTGAATCGTTGGAAGACGTTTTGTGTACGCATACTTTTGTCGGACACCAAGATACTGTTTCGGCAATATCGATTTCGCCGGACAGTCATTTGATTGCTTCGGCTGGTCGGGACACAACAATCCGAATCTGGAATCTTAACGAACAAAAATGTACCGGTGTTCTGGAAGGGCATTCTGATTGGGTGCGTAGTGTTGAAATGACGATGGACGCGAAATTTCTTGTTTCGGGAAGTTGGGATATGACGGTTCGGGTTTGGAATATTGGTTCGGGGCAATGTGTGCGTAAATTCGATGAAAAAATTAAATCGCTTACAAAAATTGCGTTGAATCCGCATGGGAGGCTTGTTGCGATTGCGAATGGAACAGGTTCGGTGGTACTTTGGGATGTGTTGACGGATGAAATTAAGGGACGATTTCTTGCGCATTCGGGAAGTGTCAATTCGATTCGATTTAATCGTAACGGTCATTATCTTATTACCGGCGGCGATGACAATATTGTTGCGATATGGAAGTTGGGGAGTGAGGAGCCGGTTTGGACGATTAATGTTCATAAATCTCCGGTTACGGCGGCGGTTTTGTCAACCGATTTCACCAAACTTGTTTCGGCTGATCGTGAGGGTCGGATTGTTGTTTGGAATCTTCAGGAGAACAAAATGGATTTTGAGTTACTGGGACATTTTGGTGATGTAACGGGACTTGAATTGTTGGCGGACAACCGGTTTTTTCTATCGAGTGCCAAAGATACAACAATCCGGCTTGAGGGGGTTCAGAACCGGTCGATTCAGCGGGTTATTGAGGGTCATTCGTCGCCGGTTTTGGCGATGGCGTTGGATGTGACGGGGCGGCATTTTGTAACGGGTTGTGAAGATGCGGTGGTGCGGGTTTGGGATCTTTATTGGAATTACAAATTTCCAGGTTGGTCGCCAATGACACCGGAAGCGGAAACAATCTTAAAAATGCTTCTTTCGTTGTATTCGCCGGACGTGGAGGGTTGTGAAACACCACAAGTTGATGCGGCGATTCTCAAACGAATTACGTTGGAGATGGAATATCGTGGTTTTGGTATGATTTTGCCGGAGGAGCGAAAACAAACCATTACCCGACTCCTCAACACTTGGGAACCTCCCAACACCTACAAACCTCAATCAATCACCCGATTCTAAGAAGAACAAAACATCACCCACCAAAAAACAACGAAATATTACTCAACTTTTGAGTATCTATTTTTAAGGGTGCTTCAAAGAAAAATTCTATTGATAGATTACCGATTTTTTTTATTTTTTGAAAAAATAAAAAGTTCGTCTTGACATTTTTTTCTGTTTAACATAAACTATAAAACTTAGTCGATTGTGTTGCGTATTTTTTGCTGTGTTGTCTTTCGGCAAACGTTTCGCAATTATCTTGGTAAAACCTTGTAAATAAGGAGAATGACAATGGAAAATTTAGTAAGATGTGTTGTCGGGATTTTCGCAATATTTTTTGCGAAAAGTCAAATGTTAAACTTGGCAAGTTACGTAAACCAGGGGGGGGGGGGCTATATTGATTGGAGAGTTGAGAACGGATAGTGGAGAGTGGTTGGTTTTTCGACGCTTTTTCACTAAATTCTTCTCCTCTATTCGCTCTTCACGATTCGGCTTTACGTTGGTCGAACTTCTTGTGGTGATTGCGATTATTGGCGTGTTAATTGCACTTCTGTTGCCTGCGGTTCAAGCCGCGCGGGAAGCGGCACGGCGAATGCAATGTTCCAATCACATGAAACAGGTTGGCTTAGCCGTTCATAATTTTCACGATACCCGCCAAGGATTGCCGCCGGGCGGAATC
>JAIRTV010000004.1 GCA_031254675.1 Planctomycetaceae bacterium
GGAAGTGATCCGCTTGTTGCGTTACGATATTTTGGTCCCGATGTTCATAAGGAAGTTCCGAATATCGGCGATTACAAAAAATGCGATTGTCAATCGCAAAAATGTTCGTCTTCAAAATAGGAAAAACAGTTCGCTGTTTTTTGTTCTACTTTTGAAATTCGGTTTTGTAGGGACACCTTTGTTGAGTGTCCCTATTCAAAAATCGTCATTATGGCGTGGCATTTTCGTTAAAAGTAGATCAACCCAAGATGGGTGATGTTTCGCCGAAGGGTTTTCACCCACCATCACGTCGGTGCTAGCCGACTCGACCCTGTTTTCGGAAAGCAATTTGTGTTGCCGAGCGGTTTGGAATCTGATTGCCAGCCGGAAATAGGGGCAGAATTGCCTAACGGCAATGCGACCGTGGATGAAAATCCTTCGGCGAAAGGTCGCCCACCTGAAAGGTGGGTGATGTTGTCTCAAAGGTGGGTGATGTTTCGCCGAAACATCACGTCGGCGATAGCCGACTTGACCCTGTATTTGGACGGCAATTTGTGTTACCGAGCGGTTTGGAATCTGATTGCCAGCCGAACAAAGGGGCTGGTCGGCTATCGCCGACGCGACCGTGGATGAAAATCCTTCGACGAAAGGTCGCCCACCTGAAAAGAAAAGGTGGACTCCTGTCTTAGGGAAAGGGGTAGAGAAAATGTCCACTATCCACGTTTCACAATACTCGTAACACTACTCATAACACTGTAAAATACCGTTTTTGTAATAAACAAATAACGTTGAACATTTTTTTGTTTCGCTAAAGCGTATTAAAGATTATTCGGGTGAAATTGGCGAAATTTTGTAAACAATATGAATTGTTTTTACAATTTCGCAATTCAATACCAATATCTAATACGCTCTAAATTCGCCCCCGTAAACAACCAAGTAAACAACCAACCCGCGAACTGTCAAAAAAAATTTTCAAAAATCTCCCAAAAATTTCCACAAGACTCCGCAAAACTCTTGACAAAACCACCTCCAATAACGACAATCATCAAAATTATTCGATTTTCAATATTGAATCATCACAATATCCAATTCATGAAGGAAATACGATTAGGGAAATTTTAATTGATTGTCCTATTCAATAGTTGACAGGCGGAGTGTTCGGAATGAGAACCTTTTTTACAAAACCGATTTTGGGAATTTTTTTGTTTTTGTTCCTAATATCGTCAGGTATTTTTGGAGCAGAACCTTCTTATTGGGTTGATTCCGTTTATCAAACCAATCCGATCATTGTTTCCGAAACAGTTCCAATTCGTGTTAGCGAAACAGCGGTTTCATACGATTTTCCGCATGAACCCCAAATCATCGAACAACGTATCCTCTCCACCCGAATCGTTTCCACCTCCGAACCCCCAAAAATAAAAAACCTTAACGAGAAACCGTTGTTACCGCTTCACCAAACAGCGAAAAAAGAACTCCCCAAAACAACAGAATCCACCGAAAATCTCACGGTTATTTCCGAAACTTCTCCCGAAACAACCAGAGAAAAACCTTTTCCAGAAATCACTTTTCCACTACTGGAAGATTTGCAGCAGAAAGAATTGCAACAGACAGCCACACAAAAAAACACCACACAGACGACACCCACACAAACAACCGCCTTGAAACCTCCACAACCGTTGCCGGATAAACCAAACGTAGAACCACAAGTTCCTCCGATGACCCCAATCATTCTCGGTCAATCGTCTTCTACTGCGAATAACGTCGAACAAGAATTAGCGGAACCCCTTCCCACGCCAAGAGGTTTAGTGGACACATCAGCTATTGACCCTCGGCTGTTCGGCAACACAGCAGAAAATCAGGAAATATCAGAAAAAAATAATCCGTCAACTTCGACCACCGAAAATAATTCAACCACAAATTCAAAAAATTCGTCCGAAGAAAATCAAACCCAAAACGGAAAACAAACCAACCGAGTTAATGGAATTTTATTATTGGCAACAATTATTTCGATAGCAATGTTAATTTATGCGGTAGTGATTGCTTTTGATTATCATCAACGTTGGATACAATCGTTGACCGCTCAGAACAATCGTTTTTCCGGTTCATCTGATTCCGGTTTTGTTGGTGATGATCTGGATATGGATGCCGATTTTTCAGAAAATATCCCATTGTATCACGGAAATTCCATGTCAGTCGGTGTTCCTCATTTTCGTTCGGAATCATCGTATTACTGAATAACGGAAAAATAATGATTGACAATTATTCCGTAACTTTTATTTTATTTTTTTCAATTCAATCGTCAAGATGTCGTGTTTCAAACGAAAAGATAGGCAATTTTTCACCGATTTTCACCGAAAAATTGCAGGAAATCAAGGAATTATTTCACAACTCTTTCACAAACCGCAATATGACGATATAACTATTGTATGTCCTCTGTCGAGGTTCTCCATTGAATTTTCAACAAATTTTGATAATTCCACAGCATAATGATCAGGAGCAGATTTCAGGAAATTGATGACATCTGTATTGATTCTCTTTGTGAATCGGGCATTTTGTTATGGAATTATACTGAGGTAAGCAAGGAAATTACGTTCTTCGGACGCCGAAATATTGAGCTATTTTTTGGTAGTTCGGTCGCTCGGTTCACAATAACTTGGAACGATTTTCTTGATCTTTCTGTTCATCCCAATGACCGCACGAATGTTGAGCAGGCGTGGACGCGAGCTCTTTATTCTTCGAACGATTTTGAAGTTGCGTTTCGGATCAAGTATTCTGAAAACGACAAATGGGAATATATCAATGTTCGTGGTAAATGTTCGCAGAATGATTCCGGTACAAAAGATATTTGGGGAACTTTATCTATTTTGCCGTTTGTCCCCGAAAACTCCAAAACGTCCAATCATATTGGTCTTTTCCAGAACGCTTCTCCATTCGGTAACTGGAACACCACAAATTATTTAACCGCAAACTCCACTGAAACTCCCAAAACCGAGAATTCGTTAAAAATTATTTTTGACGCGATGCCTCAATGTTGCATGTTTCTGAACCCGGACGGAACGCTTTGGGATTGCAACACAGCAGCGTTGCAATTTTTCGGCATCAACAAATTGACGGATTCGTTTAATCATCTTCAGGCATTTTCGCCGCAATTCCAATCTAATGGACGCCGTTCGGAAGAATTGATTCACGAAAAAATTGCCGAAGTTCTTCAAAAAGAACGAATTGTGTTTGATTGGATGCATCAAAAAGTGGACGGAGAACAAATTCCCACAAAAGTAACACTTGTCCGTGTTACACAAGAGGATCATTATCTTATTGTTGGTTACGTCCAAGACCTTCGAGAACTTAAACAAATTCAAGGAGAACGCGATCGGGAACGGTTTCTTTTGCGTAATATTCTCAATTCGAGTCCGGTTTGTTTTACGATTATTGATTTCCAAGACCATGTTGTTTTCGTTACTCCGTTCACAATTGATTTTCTGGGAATCAACATCGGTGATATTTTGGGCAATTATTTTGTTGACCAAAACATCAGAGAACGGCTCAAACAAGAATTGGAACAAAACGGACTTGTCAATTGGCATCCCGTAACAATAAAAACACAACGCAATGCGACGAAAGAGATGCTTGCCAACATGTTTTTTATTGATTATTACGGTACGAAGGCGGTGATGGTTTGGTTGATTGATGTGACGGAGATTCGCCATGCGGAGATGGAACTTCGGTTGGCGCGCGACACGGCGGAAGCGTCCGTGCGAGCCAAAAGCGAATTTCTCGCCAACATGAGCCACGAAATCCGAACACCCATGAATGCGATTCTGGGTATGGCAAGCCTTGCGTTGAGAACAGAATTGGATCCCAAACAACGCGAATATATTGAAGCAACCGAACAATCCGCTCGACTTTTATTGCGAATTATTAACGACATTCTTGATTTTTCCAAAATTGAGGCGGGACGAATGATGATGGAGTATCATGAATTTTCGCTCAATGAAGTGATTGACGATTTGGATGCTCTTGTTGCGGAATCGGCAACGAAAAAGAAATTGGCGCTTTCTTTTGAGTTGGCTAAGGGAGTCCCGATTCATTTGATGGGAGATTCTGTGCGTTTGCGTCAAGTTTTGGTCAATCTTGTTGGGAATGCGATTAAATTTACGAGTGAGGGTTCGGTTTGTGTTCATGTTGAGGTGGTGGAGCAAGATGGTCTTTCGGTGTTGCTTCGTTTTTTGGTTCGTGATTCTGGAATTGGTATCACGCCCAACCAAATGCGTTTATTGTTCCGACCTTTTTCGCAAGCAGATACTTCGACAACACGAAAATATGGCGGAACAGGATTGGGGTTGGCGATTTCTAAGAGTATTGTAAGTATGATGAAAGGAGAAATCGAATGCGAAAGTCAACCAGGGCAAGGAACAACTTTTACTTTTACGGCTCGTTTTGGGTTGCCTCTTGAAGGCGATATGTTGGAAGATTTTTCGGAAATCCGTACAGATGTTCTTTTGTTGGGAGATCGCCGCGAATCGTTGTCTGTTATTCGGAATTACCTGGAACTTCTCAAATGCAAAATAGTCGCACAATACGATCAACTAAATGAATTTGAGCATTTTCTCCATTCTAATCGGATGGGCGAAATTGATTTTATTATTTTTGATTTCGATGATCTGGAACGTTATGGTTTGCCGATGTACGAATCTTTCTGCAACATGGATTGTGGTCATACGCCGCTTCTGGTTTTTTCAACTCATCCCGATTTAGACCGACTTCTACAAGAAGAGAAAATTTTGAATCCTGTTCATTTAATTCAAAAACCAATTGTTGTTAGTGATCTTTTTAATATTTTGATGTTGGTCACGTCCGAAAAGAAGCAGGCGATGCTTGAAGCGAAAAAGAAATCACGTTCGCAAGGAGAGACACGTCATTCTGGTGCGTTGGTGATGTTGCCGGATTCTGTTCGCGGTGCCAAAATTCTTTTGGCGGAAGACAACCGGATCAATCAGATGGTAGCAACAGAAATGCTGAAAATGGAAGGTTTTACGGTGGATGTTGCGGGTAATGGTCGTATTGCGTTGGAGATGATCCAAAAGAATCATTATGATTTGGTGTTGATGGACATTCAGATGCCGGAAATGGACGGTTTGGAGGCGACAAAAATTATTCGTTCCGATCCGCGATTTAGTCATATTCCGATTTTGGCAATGACAGCGCATGCGATGACGGGTGATCGGGAATTGAGTATTGAAGCCGGCATGAACGATCATATTACAAAACCAATCGATCAGGCGTTGCTGTTTAACGCTCTTGCCAAATGGATTCGCAAACCGTAAATGTTCTTTGCAGACGCAAATAGTTTATTTGCAGGCGCAAATGGTTCAATTTCGCTTGATCTACCCGTACTCATTCCGAACACGCTCTAACACTCGTTTGTGAACAGCAAAAAAAATCCCGACTTGAATAAATTCAAGCCGGGATACGGAAGTGAGAGTTGAGTTTACACTTGACTTATGAATTGTTGTTACCAACTGTAAGTCAAACCGGCGTTGCCAGTGTGTAATATTTGTTGGTTGTTGACATACGCATCGTAACCGCCGAACAAACGGATTGGTTTTTTCTCGTAATTCAAACCAACACCCAAAATCAACCAATCTCGTTTTGTGTCGTTTCCGCGAACAGTAAAGTTCGTATTCGGAACAGGATTTCCGACAAGATTGGCAGTGAAAGAGGTTGATGAATCGGCGTATTCGTGTAACCATGCAATATTCGCATTGGCGTTGAGCCGTCCGCCGTTGTAACGACGAACTTTGGATTGAAACCGTGTTCCAAGAAGCGAGCGAACACTGTCGGTTTCGGTACGTTGTCCGATAAGATTCAAATCGCCTGCTCCCGTTTCCGTGAATCTGTCTTGACGGTTGCCGATGTATTGAATTCCCAAATAAGGTTGCAAGCGACCTAATGCTGTTGCGAAATCGAAACCGCGTTCGGCATAAATTGTACCGACAAAAGCGTCATGTTTGCTGGTTGCCCGTCTTCCGACAAACGAAATGGTGCGTTGTGTGTCGTATTGTACATTACCCAAACCGGCACTTGCCAACACATAACCTTGATACAAATTTTTGCGGTAATAAATTCCTGCCAAAAATTCGTGTAATTCGCTGCGGTCAAGCAAATCGCTTGAAATTCGACCTTCGCCGTACGAAAAATAGCCGCCGAACCGTGTTTTGCGTTTACTTTCGCGGTCAACACCGATGATGGTTCCGCCGAATGATTGACTGTAACCGTAAGTGTTCCCGTCAAATTGGGATGCGCCGCCGATTCCGTAACCAAGTCCCCAAAGATTCCGTTTGTACGATTTTTTTGTACAAATCGGTTCACAAGCATCGGCGCACGGTTCGCACGGTTCACAAGGTTCGCAATTGGTTGAGATTTCATCGCAAGGATTACATTCCGTATCGGTTTTCTTTGAATAGCTGTTGCGTAAAACATCCGCAAGAGTATTGTTGACGATTCCGATGTTCATGATACTGGTGGAGGCGTGTGTTCCGTAAATCGAACCGGACATTTGATCAAGAGCATAGCGCGCCGCAACCGGATTGCCAAGAACAAGATCGTCCAAAACTCCCAGAACATCGTTCAAATCGCCAAAAGGAACATTGGGCGAAATAATATCCAAATATCCGCCAAGACGTTTTTGGTTATGCCGTTGTCCGATTGGTGAAAATTCAACGGCTTTTTCTGCCATTTGCAACCAGTAACTACCGCTGGTACCGTCAGCGTATCCAAGATCACCACGAAAACCACTGGAAAGTGTACCGAGTTCAAATTCGTCTGTTACGGTTAAATTGTTTGCTGTCAGGAAAGTGTATTTAATTCCGCGACGTTGTGTCCCGTTAAAACTCACTGTTCCGTCATCAACAGTTGCTGTACCACCAACAACAATTTGAGCTGATGTATTGTCATTCGTTTGAATTTCCAAATCAGCATCGGTAAATTGTGCATTATTGGTAACATTCACATTCTTTTCAATTCCGAACAAACCGTTATCGACAACAAGATTCGTTGCCGTAACATTTTGAGCAAAACGTGCTTCGGCATTGTCATCAACCGTCAATGTTCCGGTTGCTTCCGTGATTGTCGAAGTTCCTTTGGCAACATGGATATTTTCGCCGTTATAACGATATTTCGCTCCATTGGTAACCGTCATATCGGCAGGATTGGCTGCGGCAACAACATTGACAGTACCTTCTCCCGCATTAAATGAAACGGAATCGCCGCCGATGAAAATTTCATTGGCATTGGACGAATTTCGCCAATTTTCCGTACCGGCATCCCAATTACCGTTTCCGCCCTTCCATGTCGAGGCAATATTCTGAGCAGACAACGTAACTTTAACATCATCAGCTGTTGAATTCCAAGCAATTTGATGCCGATCTCGTTTGGCGTGTCCGCCAATCGTAACGGTATCAAATTCTGTTTTATTGGCGAGAGTATTTGCATCAATAATAGTGTAGGTACCATTGGAAAATTGGATGATGTCAAGGATATTTGTTCCTTGCAAATCGGCATCTCCTGCAACGCGAATAGTTGGATCGATGGACGCATTGAACCCGATGGTTGCGTCGGTCATTGCAAAATCACCGGCAACATTAACGTTGTTTTCAAGAGCCAACGTCGTTCCTTGATTTAACATCACATTATTAACGGAAACATTGGCATTTTCGCCGACTGTTGTTTTACCGCCAACAAATTCGAGATTGATACGCCCATCGGCATGTGTACCATTATCTCCCAAAATTGCGTCGTTAATAGTGAAACCAAAATTGGTATCAGCACCAACGGTTGATTCTCCTGCCGTATTCGCTTGTTTACCAAAAGTGAGATTTGTCGTATAAGTCGAGTAACCGTAATCAGAAATAATATCTCCGTTAATACTTGCTCCCGACATAACATTAATTTCCGCAACATGAGCCGTGTCGGCGATATAAATTGCCGCACTTTCGCCATTCAGCGAACCGGTAATATCGAACTTATCAACCAATGCTGCATTAAGGTATGAAATATTAGGATTGTGTGAATAATGATTTTCTGTATCAACATCATTCAAATAACCTAATGAATTTTGTCCAAAATCAAATCGTGCGGCAATACCACCGTTTCCGGTTGCTTGTAAGTCACCGCGATGAACTATTTTCGTTCCAGTACCATAAGCAACAAGTAAACCATCACCACGATCTCCATTAGCGGTAACAGTTACATTCGGATTGATGCGAAGAGTCGTATCGAATCCATCCGTCCTAATACCGGCACCGGCTTCACCATTCGCTAACAAATTGGCGTTTTGAGTTACATCATTATTGTCGCCAAAAATATGCAAACCTAAACCATAGGTTGCCAAATTTTCTCGTCCGTCAATATAAGCGGTTCCGGCTGCATTGCGGGCAAAATAACCTTGAGTATTGGTGATCGTATTATTACTTGTATAAATCGACCGCCCAAAGAAATTACGCAAGTCGATATTGTAACCAATATCATTGAGCGCAGCCAATTCAACTTCCATATCACCAGAATAATTCCGGTAATCTTGGTGAGTGGACAAGCCTTTCCAAACGTCAAAATGGGCAGGATCACAACCATAATTGACATTATCGGACGGATTTTCTGCACTGTTCAACGGAATCTTTTGCGTAACAGCCTTGCCGTCATTATAGACATTTTGCGCAATCGGTCCTACAAAAAATCCATGAGATAGAGGATGAAATTCACAATTGTCCAGCCATCTATCTCCATCAGTGAATC
>JAIRTV010000019.1 GCA_031254675.1 Planctomycetaceae bacterium
ACGTCAAATAGTCATCACAAATATCGCGCGGAATTTTCGCCGAAAAATCTGATTGACGGCAACAAATCATCGGATAGTCCGTTTTGGCAACCCGATCCACGCACAGATTTATGGGTAAAAGTGGAATTCGGACGCGAAGTCTCGGTCGAAAGAACAGTAATTTATCTGAAAAAATTCCCCAATTCGCAAAAAACTTGGACGTCGGCAACATTGGTTTTTTCTGACGGTTCAAAATTTCCCGTTACCCTCAAACACACCAATGAACCACAAGAATTTGCGTTTCCGGCAAAGAAAACCAATTTCGTCCAATTAACCGATTTGAAAGAATCATTCCCGCTTGGCATCAACGGTATTGTCGAATGGGAAATTTTCGGACAAGACTAAATTTTTTCGTGAGTTTCGTGAAGTTTCGCGTTTCATTTTTTTTAACGCGAAACACACGAAGCGGCACAAAAAACGTAAAAGGATATCAATTCCGGGAACGTTTACAAAAAATGAGGGAAAATTATTAGACATTTTCTTTGACCTTTCCCTAGCACAACGTATTTCACTTTAATACTTATTTTGGTGATGATTTTATTTGAACACGGACAACACGGAATTGTTTTGTTTTATTCTTTTTTTTGTTCTGAGTATTTGACAAGAACCCAAAATCGAATATACTTCTCTTTTCGTTATTTCCGGCAAGATTTTTATAACTCTAAAATCCGAGATCATCGGGAATTTTTCTTTTTTGTATGGGTTATCGTACACTGAAATCTTGTATTGACGATTTGCGGCGTACCGGACAATTGATTGAGTTCAGCGAACCGGTTCATCCCTCTCTCGAAATAGCCGCCGTACAACGTCGGCTTTATCAGGCAAAAGCGCCAGCGGTTCTTTTTACCCAACCGGTCGGAACAACGTTTCCAATGCTTGCCAATCTTTTCGGTACCCAATCCCGCATCGAATTTATTTTCCGCGACGGAATTGAGCCACTGCGAAAAGCAATTGAATTAGGAATTGATCCTGTTGCGATTATTTCTGATCAATTGCGTTTCAAAACAGTTTTTTCGTTGGGACGAACAGCATTCGCTTCGTTGTTGTATTCACGACCGAAGCGTGTGTCATTCCGTAACGCGCCGGTGTTTGCTTGCCGGACAACACTGGATCAATTACCGCAACTTATTTCTTGGCAACAGGACGGTGGTCCCTATCTTACCTTGCCGCAAGTTTACACGGAACATCCTGATAAACCTGGTTTTGCTGCCTCGAATTTGGGAATGTATCGTGTTCAGCTTGCCGGAAACAATTACGCACAAAATTTTGAAGCCGGATTGCATTACCAGATTCACCGTGGTATTGCGGCTCACCACGCTGCCGCAATACGTTCCGGTCAACCGCTTCGTGTTAATGTGTTTGTTGGTGGTGCGCCGGCGATGACTCTTGCGGCGGTGATGCCGTTGCCGGAAGGTGTTAGCGAATTGTTGTTCGCCGGAATTTTAGGACAACACCGTATTCCGATGGCAATTCCGCCTCGCGAAAATAATTCGCTACACTATCCTTATTCGGTACACAATACTTATTCGGTACCCAATCTATTGCCGTTAAGTTGTTATGCGGAGGCGGATTTTTGTATTACTGGAATTTTGCACACGGAAACCAAGACCGAAGGACCGTTTGGTGATCATTTGGGTTATTACAGTCTTGCGCACGAATTTCCTGTTATGAAAGTTGAATCGGTTTGGCATCGGCGGAATGCGATATTGCCGTTTACGGTGGTTGGTCGTCCGCCGCAGGAAGATACGCAATTTGGTCGATTTATTCATCAGATTATTGGTGATGTTGTTCCGAAAAAAATTCCGGGGGTGTATGCGGTGCATGCGGTGGATGCGGCGGGAGTTCATCCATTGCTTCTTGCGTTGGGCAGAGAACACTATTGTCCGCTTGATCCGCAACACCGTGCCGCCGAATTGCACACATTGGCGCATGCGATTCTCGGTTGCGAACAACTTTCGCTTGCTAAATTTTTGTTCCTTGCTGCGCGTGAAGATGATCCGAAGTTGGATGTTGACGATGTTCCGCGATTTTTGAAGCATGTTTTATTGCGAGTTGATTGGCGGTACGATGCTCATTTTGTGACGCAAACAACCGCCGATACTCTCGACTATTCCGACGCTCAACTGAATCGTGGTTCGAAGTTATTTGTTGCCGTTAGCGGGCAACCGATTCGTGATTTATCAGATTCGTTGGGTGTTGCTATTCCGGCGAAAAATCCGCGTGTTGTTTTTCCTGGGGTGCTTTGTGTTGAAGAGATTGATTTGAACGGTTTGTTTCCGGTGGGATTTCCGTTGATTGTTCGTGTGGATGATTCGGCGGAGGTTGCTTCCGATGTGCAACGTTTTCTATGGACAACATTCACCAAAAGCGATCCGGCTCATGATATTTACGGCGTTGGCGAATTTGTTCGCGATAAACATTGGGGATGTGTGGGACCGTTGGTAATTGACGCACGCCGCAAACCACATCATGCGCCGGAACTTGTCGAACGACCGGATATTGCGGAGCGAGCGGAACGGATTGTTCAAAAAATTCTTGCTGTTTCGACGAAATAGTCGTCTTGCCTTTTTTTTGTTTATTGAATAGAATAATACGCTCTTTGAATTTACTAACGCGAAGCCGCCCCATGAAACAGAAAAAGGAGACGGGCTCTATGAATACGAAAAAAACAACCAAAAAAAATACCGTTCCATCGGAAAAGAAGTTGACCGATGCTGAAGTTGACGGTTACAAACAGAAGCTTTTGGCGCTTCGTGCCAGACTGAGCGGCGATGTCTCGACAATGACCGATGCTGCTTTGAATAAAAACAGGATGGAAGCTTCGGGAGATCTTTCTGTTATGCCGATCCACATGGCTGATGTTGGAAGCGATAATTTTGAGCAAGAACAAACTCTTTCTTTCATGCAAAACGAGAGTGGTATGCTTGATCAGGTTGATGAAGCTTTAGCGCGAATCAAGGAAGGAACTTATGGAATCTGTGAAAGTTGTGGTGGTCGCATTCCCAAAATTCGCTTAAATTTTTTGCCGTATGCGACTTTATGTGTTCACTGTGCGGAAAGTATTGCGGAAGAAGAAAATTAAGTGATACCGCAGTGAATTTTTCTTGAAGCCATCCCAAAGCAGGGGCGCCAAACTGTTTAGCGGGCGACCTTTCGCCGAAACAAAGATGGGCAACCTTTCTTTTCAGGTGGGCGACCTTCTTTTTCAGGTGGGCGACCTTTCTTTTCAGGTGGGCGACCTTTCGCCGAAAGGTCGCGTCGGCGTTAGCCGACTTGACCCTGTGTTGAGCCGGCAATTGGATTCCAAACCGCTCGGCAACACAAATTGCCGTCCGAAAACAGAGTCAGAATTGCCTAACGGCAATGCAACCTTTCGGCGAAAGGTTGCCCACCTAAAAAGAAAGATTGCCTCCTGAAAAGAAAGGTTGGCTCCTATCTTAGGGAAGAGTTAGAGAAAATATCTAATATTTTGGAAATGTGGAATTTGTGGAGTGTGACGTAAGTGGAATCTTTTATTTTCCGTGTTTTCTATGTTCAAATAAAATCTTCACCAAAATAAGTATTAAAGTATAAAGACCTTGTGTTAGAGAGAGGTTAAAAAGAAAGTCTATTATGATTCTATGACGATATTAAGTTATCAATATTAGCTTGCTAAATTCCAAAACGACCCGGAAGAATGAAAGAATTGACGAAAAAACGAATAAATTAGGAAAGCAAGGTAAAGAATTTTTGGTTGACATTCCGAAAAACATGTTATATGAAAGTTTTGGGTTGCCGAATACAATGTCGGCATTGTTTTATAGGAATTGTAAATACCGCAAGTAATATTATCACATTGACGTTTGAGATTATTTCTTATCGCTTGGTTTGTGTTATTTAGATTCATTGGTTTGCTCCCGTATGGAGTATAATGTGTTTCGCTTCACTATTATCATACCCCTTTTGAGCGATACCCCAACGGAGGCGTTTGAGGAAACGCTTGCTTCTGTACTTGTCCATAAACCGGAAGGGACGGAAGTTCTGATCGCTAATGCGGCTAAGTATTCTGATCCTTGGGATACGGCAATTGAAGGCGCGGTATTTATTGCGTCGGATCATCTTTCCAATCCGATGGATGTGTTGAATGAAGCTGTTTTGCGGTCTCGGGGTGAAATTTTGCATATTCTTTACCCTGGAACGGAAGTCTCGGCACATTGGGCGCAAAATATCCTGCAACTATTTGAAGAATCACTTTTGGGTATTGTTATTCCGTGTGTTTATGATCGCCGGAAACCGAAACGAATTTTTTCGCTTGGTATTTGCTACAAACCGGAAGGAGTTCTTCGTACGGTTCGGCGTTCTCAATGGTCGGAGATGGCGCAAAAGCGGATTGTTCCTCATATTTCGGCGGTATTTTTTCGTAAAGAGGCGTTGACACAAATTGGGTTGTTTGACACCAGTTTTATTCCGCAGATTTCTTATGTTGATGCGGCGATGGCGATGGCGCGGCAAGGTTGGGAGACGAGGGTTGATCAGGAATGTCGGATTACGGTTCGTCCGAATTATTTGCCGGCAGCCAACACGTTTACTTGGGGAGTTCAAATTGAGCGGCTTTATTTCCGTTGGTTTGGGCGAAATTCCACGTTGGCGGCTTTGGGCAAACATTTTGCTTCGTTTGGAATTGATTTTTGGCGGCATCTTCCGAAATTCAAAGCGGTTCAGATTTTTTGTGGTCGTTTGTGTGGTCTTTTCTTTTTTGGTGAAATGTTGAGGCTTTTCCAACATTCTCGTAAAACGTTACCGAAATTATCGATTACCGAGTCATCGTCAGCGATTATTCCGGCAAATTTTAGCCAACCAGATCAACATAATTCTCCACCAATCGAAAAAGCCGCATAAAAGAAATCATCAAAAGACGAACAATATTCTATATTCTATTTTGTTTGCCAAAATTCTATCTTGTCTGCCAAATGAACACTCTGGTTTGTGAACGCTGGGAAAATTTTTTTTTTTTGAAAATTTTCGGCAAGAAGAAAAATTTCTACTTGACATTGATTTGACATTGGGTTTAATTTTATGACAAAATTGATTATTTGTTATGTAATCTGTATAAATCTTTAGTTTTTTTCACAGGAGATGTGATGATGTTGAAACGATTATTTAATTTTTGTGTGATTTTTGGTTTTAGTGCTTTGCTTTTGGCTCAGGATGAATCGAAAACTTATGATCCCAATGCCACTGCCGAATCGTTAGGATTA
>JAIRTV010000085.1 GCA_031254675.1 Planctomycetaceae bacterium
TTACGGACGGCAATTCGTGTTGTCAAACGGTTTGGAGTCCAATTACCAGCCGAACACAGGGTCAAGTCGGCTAGCGCCGACGCGACCGTGGGTGAAAACCCTTCGGCGAAAGGTCGCCCACCTAAGATCGCCTACTCTTTTGCAAGGAGTACGTACTCTTTGCTTTGGTATTCGGCGTGTTGGAAATAATTCTCCAAAAGCAAAGGGATTTCATTTTAATACCTCTTTTGGTGATGATTTTGATTGAACACGGAAAACACTGAATTTTTTTATTTTTTCTGTGTCTTCCGTGTTTTCTGTGTTCAACATTCGACATTAATAAATAATAAATTCTATCTCTATTGCGTCTATTTCTATCGGATTTGTTGAATTGATATTAGCGAACCAATTGAGAACGATATTAGATTCGTAAATTGTAAGAGTTCTTGAAATCGCCAATATTTTTTACTATGATATTACGAATATTCCCTGCTCTTTATTTCTTCCAACTTACCAAAAGAACAATAAATTATGAAACGAGCCGTGATTCTTCTTTCAGGCGGACTAGATTCTACAACAGCAGCAGCAATCGCCAAGTCTGAAGGCAATGATCTTTTTGCGTTGACGATTGATTACAATCAACGGCATCGCGTGGAATTGGAAGCGGCACGGCGAATCGCGATTTGGCTTGGTGTATCGCGGCATTTTGTCTTGCCGGTTGATTTGCGGATTTTTGGCGGAAGTTCATTAACGGACGATCTTCCTATTCCCAAAGATACTGTTCCCGAAAAAATCGGATATTCAATTCCCAACACTTACGTTCCGGCACGCAATACAATTTTCCTTTCGTTGGCGTTGGCATTGGCGGAAACCGCCAACGCTTCAAAAATTTATCTTGGTATTTCGCAAGTAGATTACAGTGGTTATCCTGATTGCCGACCGGAATTTCTGTCCGCTTTTTCAACGATGGCAAATTTAGCAACAAAAAAAGGAGTTGAAAATCATTCTTCGCCTATTTCGATTGAAGCGCCGTTAATGATGCTGAGTAAAACGGAAACAATTCGGTTTGGTCTTTCGTTGGGGGTGGATTATTCTCTGACGCATAGTTGTTACGATCCATCGTCAACCGGTTTGGCGTGTGGACATTGCGAATCCTGTTTATTACGTCTCAATGCTTTTGCCGAACTCGGTATTCCCGACCCCATCCAATACAACTCTTAACCTCTTAACCAAAAATTTTCAAAATAGTTGAAACAACAGATTTAATTAGACCTTTTCTCTGACTTCTCCTGATGCAAGTGTGTTGTCGATTGTTGCTTCAACCGAATTTCGTACAACGAATATCCGACACGGCGAACAGCATCAATTGTTTCGGGATACGGTGTGTCCGTAACACTTAACAAACCAATCTGATAATTTTCACCGTCCCCGCGACCGGTTGTTGCCTGATCGCCGTATTGAAACCAATGAGTTCCGATAATCTGCGGATGTTCCAACGCCGAACGAACATAATTCTCATACGCCTCAGCGCGTTTGTCTTGTGATTCTGTTGGAACCAATCCTGTATGGAACATGCCGCGATCCAACGCCCCAAAATGAAATTCGCCAATAATAACCGGTTTGTCAATCCCTTCCGGTAACTCAAATTTCGCCAAATCACGTCGATATTTATTGAAACTGATCACATCACAATATTCGGCGGAAACCAAAATTGCCGTATCGTTGACCCACGCAAAACGACAACCAAAATATAATTTGTTTGGAGCAATTCGTTTTAACGTATCGCGAATTGTTTTGAAATATTTTTCGCAAACTCGTTTGTGGAAAGCGTCAAGATCGTCTTTTGCTTTGGCTTCGTCGGGTTTTTCTGTTGAATTTAAGAGGGCGTCCCAATCCGAATAATTGG
Source organism: Planctomycetaceae bacterium (assembly GCA_031254675.1). Lineage (GTDB taxonomy): Bacteria > Planctomycetota > Planctomycetia > Pirellulales > Thermoguttaceae > WRKP01. The sequence continues at coordinate 1,886 of JAIRTV010000085.1, forward strand.
TTGCCCAAACGGCATTCAATTTGGTAATATCGTTGTTGTATTTTGTTTTCAAATCGTTGAGAAAAACGATTTTTGCCGGTTGGTCTGCTGGTGAAGTGATTGTTCCGATTGCCAATGATCGTTCGCTTCCCCAACTGATTTCGTTATCGACAAAATATCCCAGACACCACGAATCGTTGGCGGTTGTTGCGGCGAGTTTTTCGGCGTTTTTTGCTACGGACTCTTCGAACTCTTTGGAGAACGGATCGGGAAATTTTCCCCAATAACCACCGCTTCCGGCGATGGATTTACCGCCGCTTCCCATGTTGGCGGTGTAGGGCGTTTTCCGCAAATTGTAAATTTTTGCATCCGACCAATTAGCAATCGTGTTCATTCCCCAACTTTTAAGACGTTGATGAGCTAGTTCGATGAATGTTGTTTGCCAATGTTCGCCGTATTTCCGTATTAAATTAGACTGCGTGAAGTTGAACGTGGTGTACGTTCCTCGACCTTCGTAATAATTATGCGGAGCCCACGAACCTTTCCCGTAGCAAGATTTGAATGTTGTGTCATTTTTGTCGGGGAGTTCGGCAAAATAAAATTCGCGGTCTGTGATGGGAGTGCTCGCACTGTGTCCACCAACACAATCGGTTCCGTGTGACCAGAACAGAAAGCCTTCTGGATCGACGAACCACCAAACATCGTTAATTTTTTCAACGCGAAAATGTCCGGTTGCCGTGAATTTCGGGGCGTTAGTGTAACCGCCATATTGGTTGCGATTATTGGGACTGGGATGTTTTGCTAAATCTTCTGCTTCGCGAACAATATTCTTTTTCAAGTCGTCTTCCGAATGAATTTTGCCGTACCAATTTTCATGTTTGAACTGACCGAAACGGTCAATCATTGGGAAAAATTCATCAGGCGTCATGTTTGACCAAGATAATTGTTGTGATTTTTCTTTTTCGTTAGCAGTCGCAACAATTTTTCGTACACTCCATTTTGTTTCACGATTGGGACGATTGAGAAAAAGTGTTAATCCGACAACCGCGTCTTTGTGAAAGCCGGACTTTGTTTCAGTTGCGGAAATTTTCGCACCGCCGGGAGCTCCACGCATTCCGAACAATTTGTTTTTGAGTTGTTGCGGAATGATCGGAGGCAACATAATTTTGTGTGGTTCTGTTTTGCCAGGTTCGACACTAAAAGAACTCGTGTAAGTGCCGCTCATTGTTTTGAAATCGATTTCCGGCGAATCGATCCGGCAATGTAATGTGATTGGCTGATCGTCAAGATTGGCAACTTCGATGACAAGAGAATCGCAGTTGACGAGATTCCAATTCTGTTTGCCCATATTGAATCCCGGCCATTGTCCTGATTTTTCGGTTTCGACCAAAATGGAATGATCTTGAACGCTAAGTTTTGAGGATTGTCGGTTTAATGTTTTGAGTAGTGTTTCTGATTCTGGTTTGGTGGCGTCCAACAAAACGATTTCTTCCGCCGCAACAAACGGCGCAACCAAAAACACAACAAATAAAAGAGTTAATAATCTCATGGTTTGTTCCTTAATTTTAATGGAAATTCTATTTGAAAAAAAAAAATTCTTTATGTTTGGCAATTAGCGTGAAGTAAAATAAACGAAGTAAACTGAACATTGTAATTACTTTGTATAACTATTTAGTAGTGTTTTATTTTTTCTTCAAGTTCGTACCAAAAACTTTGTACCAAAAACGGAGTGGCAAATAATTTTTCGTTGAAATTTTTTGCACGGACATATTAAGCTAAACGATAAATCTTCTACTGTCAAGAGTTTGCTTCGGGGAATAGCAAACCTTTTCTTTAACCCCTTCCCTAAGACAGGAATCAACCTCTGTAGTTAATAGTTAGTAGTGAATAGTGAGTAGTAACGCAAGCGGAATTATTGCCAAAATGGTAATAATTCCGCATGCGACACTATCCACTATCAACTATCAACTCTCCACTACAATAATGTCTATTAGCCATAACGTTGTGTTTGCCATTGTTTCCGGCGAAATCGGAAAGTTAACCAGAAAAGCGTCCATGTTCCCACCACCAAACAAAGAAGATGAATTTGTTCGCCATTGCGAACCGTTTGATCAGGATGTTCTCGAACTTTCAGCTCAAGAAGGAACAACGCCGGACGTGAATAACAGAAAAAAGACGCCCAACGGAATATTTCGGTTGCCGGTTTGTCCTCCCAACCAGGCAAAAACGATTCCTCGTCGGCAGTGGTGTTCGTTTTGGCAATCATGATCGGACGAATCCGTTCCGGTAAATCAAAAGAATCAACAGAATTACCCGCCGCAACCGTACTCAACAAAATTTGAGGCATCATAAACAATGGAACCAATGAAATTGCCACGCTCTCCGTGGAGACCAAACTCGAAATAAAAAGACCAAGACCAACCCCACCCACATAACAACTAAACAAAACAAACGGCAACAACAAACCATCCAATAGAAACATCTTTTCATTTAAGGTTTCAAGACAAAAAAAAGAACAACTCCAACGAAGCGTTTGCCAAAGGAAACCAATCTGGATAAAACCCAACAAAAAATAAAACAACGCCTTCCCCAATAAAAAACAATTCGTGTTAAGACCGGATAAATGTTCTCGAATAAACCATTGCCGTTCGCTCACCACCCCACGAACCGAATTGTTCATCCCAAACCAAATCGAAATAATAAGAGCAAAAAACAATAACGGATAAATATTGCTCTCATTCTGCTGGCTCAACACAATCAGAAAACCCAGAATAAACGGAAGACACAATGTTGAAATCAATAAAAAACGGTCTCGCCCAAAAAGACGCCAATGACGTTCGAAAACATCAAACGTTTGACGAACAAACGGAAATCGAACCAACAAAACACAATCCAATAAACAACATAAAACACGAAAAAGAAAACAGGACAAAAAAATAAAAAACAAACTCAAAATATGACGCAACGGATACAACACCTCCCCAACCCCCCCAAAAAAGAATCGAATCAAATTGTTTGATTCGGATGTTTCCGGTTTGGCGTTCCAATAGTAAATGTCGGGATCCGCTTCAAGCTTTTCAAAAAATGCCGCATAATCTTCATTATTTTCGTCCATTTTCTGAAGCAATTGCTCCGTCGGAAGAAAATCAAGCAGTTTACCGCATTCCGCTTCCTGACCAACCAGTTTAATTTTGTCGATTACCACTGCCTTATCAAAGAGTCGGATATTTTCCATCACGTGAGTCGAACAGATAACGGTTGTCCCTGATTCCGCAATCCGCTTGAGCAACAACATGAGTTTCCGTTCCATTGCCGGATCGAGTCCGGACGAAGGTTCGTCGAGTATCAGCAAACGCGGATTGCCAGGCAACACCGCCGCAATCCCCGCCCGTTTCTGTTGACCGCCGCTCAATTTGAAAACTTGTTTGTCCTGATGCTCCTTCAACCCAACACGGCGTAACGACAAATTAACATGATCCGAAACTTCTTGAACCGAACTGTTCGGAAGCAACAACCGCGCTGCGTACCAAATGTTTTCGCGAACCGTCAACATGGGATATAACGTATTGTGTTGCGGAACGTAGCGCAACAACTTCTTGTATTCCTCTGCCGCGTTGACAATATCTTGATTGCCATCAAAAAGCACGCGACCGGAAGACGGCACTCCGGTTAACGATAAAATTTCAATCAATGTGCTTTTTCCCGAACCACTCGGTCCAAGAATACCAACAAACTCATGACGTCCAACCGTAAACGAAATATCTTTCAATATCTGACGTCGTTCACGAATCACACTAATATTTTCAATCTGCAAATCCATTGTCGCCAATCTTTCTTTTCAGGTGGGCAACCTTCCTCTTTAGGTAGATGATGTTTCGGCGAAACATCATCTACCTTGTGGTGGGCGACCTTTCGCCGAAAGGTCGCATTGCCGCAAGGCAATTCTGACCTTGTGTTGAGTTGGCAATCTGTGCTGCCAAACGGTTTGGCAATACAAATTGCCATCCGAAAGCAGGGGCTAGTCGGCTATCTCCGACGTGATGGTGGGTGAAAACCCTTCGGCGAAACATCACCTACCTTGTGGTGGGCGACCTTTCGCCGAAAGGTCGCGTTGCCGTTAGGCAACTCGTCCCTGTGTTGAGCTGGCAATCTGATTCCAAACAACTCGGCAACACAAATTGCCATCCGAAAGCAGGGGCTAGTCGGCTATCGCCGACGTGATGGTGGGTGAAAACCCTTCGGCGAAACATCACCTACCTTGTGGTAGGCGACCTTTCGCCGAAAGG
>JAIRTV010000092.1 GCA_031254675.1 Planctomycetaceae bacterium
CACGCACAAAAAAATGAAAAAGACTTCAAATCAGGTTGGCAATCGGACACCAAACCGTTTGGCAACACAAGTTGCTTGCCGAACACAGGGGTTAAGTTTTTAACCCCTGTTTTTACCTAATAACTGTTACGATGCTTTAGATCACTCCAAGTTCGGCAGCTTTTCGTCGAAGAAGTTTCTCTCATGGTTTTTGCTTACGGTTGCAACAGTTGAGAGTTGGCAATCGGACTGCAATTGCCAAACCGGAAACAAGGGCAGAGTTGAAAATTGGGTTTATTATTTTCTTGTGGGGCAAGTTGCGGCTTGTTCTAATGTTACACGGCGATGAACCGGAATCGGAATGGCTTTTTTGCCACTCAAATAAGGTCCGGTAATCGAACCACGTTGTTTGAGAATACTATCAGGCAAACCTTGCGCAACCACTTCTCCGCCATATTTGCCCGCTTTGGGACCAAAATCCAACACCCGATCCGAACTCAAAATAATCTCCCGATCATGCTCCACAACAAGAAGCGTGTTGCCAAGATCACGGAGTTTTCGTAATGCCTCAATGAGACGTTGATTGTCGCGCGGGTGCAACCCGATCGTCGGTTCGTCCAACACGTAGAGAACACCCACAAGACCACTGCCAATCTGCGCCGCCAATCGTATGCGTTGCGTTTCACCACCCGAAAGGGTTGGCGCCGAACGCGAAAGAGTTAAATAGTCCAAACCAACATCCACCAAAAAACGTAATCGATTTTTAATCTCATTCAACAAATCACCCGCCACCTGATGTTCCGTCTCATTCGGTTGCCAACGCTCAAATAACTCCAACAATTTGCCAAGCGGTAAACGACAAAGTTGATCCATTGTGTAACCAATAAACCGCACCGCCGAAACATCATCCCGCAACCGACTCCCCATACAAACCCCACACTCCACCTCACTCAACACCTCATCCATCTGACCCCGAAACGACGGAATAAGACGCCACGCCTCTTCCATTGCCGGATAAAGACCTTTGTATTGAAATTGAAAAGAAACCACTCCCGACTTTTTCGCTTTCGACAACACCGTTTGTTGATTTGCCGTATTGGATTCCGAATGTTCCGCTTTCCGGCTAACATTGTTCGTGTTCAACTCCACACCAAACCACGTTTCACCGGTTCCATGAAAAATAATACGGCGATGTCGGGCATCAAGTTGGTCAAACGGAACATCCAACGGAATATCCATCTGTTTAGAAAAAGCACGAAGCATCGCCAACGCAATTGGTTTTTGAACATCCGGCAAAAGTCGAATCGCTCCTTCGGCAAGCGTTCGCTTGGGATCCTGCAAGAAGGTCGATGAATTCGCTCCCTGTTGAACACCCAACCCCTCACAATTCGGACACCAACCAAGCGGCGAATTCGCCGAAAAATGATGCGGCGTCAACCGCTCAAAACTACGACCACATTGTTCACACGATAAATGTTGACTGTGAATTGATCGTTTCCATTGTTGTTCCGGCAAAGTTGTATCGGCTTCAACAACATGAACCACCCCATGCCCAATCGAAAGCGCCGTCTCAACACTATCCGCAATACGTGAACGTTGACTTGTTGCGGGATGCGTGGTCGTTTCAGGGTTTAATAAGATTCGATCAATAATCAGTTCGACATCGTGTTTTCGGCGACGGTCAATCTCCGGCGGATTCTCCAACGGAAAAATCATACCATCAATTCGTATTCGGTTGAAACCTTCAGAACGCAACCGTTTCCAAAGATCATCGTAAATCTGTCCCACATCAACAGCAAGCGGCGCAGCAATCAAAATCCGTTTTGCGTTTTCCGATTTCCCAAGACCCAATATCTTCACAACAATTTCATCCAACGTCTGCGTACCAACCGGAATATCACATTGCGGACAATACGGAACTCCAAGCCGCGCAAAAAGAACCCGCAAATAATCTTGAATTTCCGTAATTGTTCCCACCGTACTACGCGGAGAATGAGACGCGGCTTTTTGCTCAATCGCAATCGCCGGAGAAAGCCCCTCAATATGTTCCACACGCGGTTTTTGCAATTGACCAATAAACTGACGCGCGTAACTCGACAAACTTTCAACATAACGTCGTTGACCTTCCGCGTAAATCGTATCCATTGCCAAAGACGATTTCCCGCTGCCGCTGGGACCACAACATACGGTCATTTGATCACGCGGAATAATTACAGAAACATTTTTGAGATTATGTTCTTCCGCTCCACGCACAATAATTGATTCCGTCGTTGTCGCCGCCGAATTGACGGTTTGCGTTGCCGGTAAACCGGAACGCGATGCTTGTTGACGCGGCGCAGAAACAGAATCCGCTGTCGGTTTCCGTTCAAGATATTTTCGCAACGCTTTGCCGGTGTACGATGCTTCACATCGGACAATCTCTTCGGGAGTTCCGGTTGCGACAATGTATCCTCCCGCTTCGCCGCCTTCGGGACCAAGATCAATAACCCAATCAGCCGTTTTGATTACATCAAGATTGTGTTCCACTACCAACACCGTGTTTCCCGCATCAACAAATTCGTGCAAAACACCAAGCAACATTTTTATATCGGAAAAATGTAATCCGGTTGTGGGTTCGTCGAGAAGATACAACGTTTTTCCGGTACTTCGTTTTACGAGTTCTCTGGCAAGTTTAATCCGTTGCGCTTCGCCGCCAGAAAGCGTGGGCGATGGTTGACCGAGTTTCATGTAACCCAACCCAACACGATTCAACATGGTCAGGTAATGATTAATACGCGGGTGATTGCTAAAAAGTTCCAACGCCTCTTCAACATCCATGTTCAGAATTTGATCAATTGATTTTCCTTTGTAACGTACCGAAAGCGTTTCATGATTGAACCGATGTCCTTGACAAGCCGGACAAGTTACATAAATATCCGCCAGAAAATCCATCTCCAGTTTTTGTGTTCCTCGTCCTTCGCATGTTTCACAACGCCCGCCTTTGACATTGAAACTGAATCGCCCAGGTTGATAACCTTTGAGTTTCGATTCGGGAATCTCCGCAAACAGCGCACGAATTTCATCAAAAACTTTGATATAAGTTGCCGGATTGGAATGAGAACCACGACCAATCGGAGATTGATCAATCGCAATCATTTTGTCCAACAATTCCAAACCGTCAATCTGTTTGTAAGTACCCGGATAACCCAAACCCTTGTTCAAATCCCGATTCAAGGCTTCCACCAGAATATCGTTCACCAACGAACTCTTGCCACTACCGCTCACTCCCGTAACACAAACAAATACTCCAAGAGGAATCTCAACATCAATCTTCTTCAAATTATGATGCAACGCCCCCCGAACAAAAATTTGTTGCTCAACATTAATGTTCCGTCGTTGTTTCGGTATTGGAATTGATTCTTCGCCGTTCAGATATTTGAGCGTTACCGATTCAAACGGCGAAGATAAATTTGACGGTTTCGCTGATTCTGTTGCGGAAGCGGTTGCTTTTTTGGTTGTTTTTTTAGTTGTTCGTTTTTCTTGATTCGCGCGAAGACCGGTAAGATTGTTTTTCGTTGTTAAAATTCCGTGATCTTTGATCAACTCAATTGCTTGTCCGCCGTGGATTCCCGGACCGGGACCGAAATCGACAAGCAAATCGGCGGCACGCATTGTATCTTCGTCGTGTTCGACAACAATAACCGTGTTGCCAAGATCACGAAGCCGCGCTAGTGTTGCGAGTAAGCGGTCGTTGTCGCGTGGATGCAAACCAATAGACGGTTCGTCCAAAATGTACAACACGCCAACCAATCCGCTGCCGATCTGACTTGCCAACCGGATTCGTTGCATTTCTCCGCCGGAAAGCGTGGGAGCGGTTCGCCCCAACGTTAAATATTCGAGACCGACATTCACCAAAAAACCAAGACGATTGCGAATCTCCTTCAACGCCTCCGCCGCAATCTTTTGACCTGACTCGGAAAGATTCAAACCGGTAAAAAAATTCCGTAATTGATTGATTGGCAAATTGCAAAGTTGCGGCAATGTTAATTGAGTGGGAATTGTTCTGTTTTCATTTTCTTTGTTTCCTGATTTTCGGAGATTCTTTTCAATTTTCCATTCTTTATTTGTTGTTTCGATTTTGAAGGCTCTTGCTTGTTCGTTAAGACGTTCGCCGCCGCAGAAACCGCATGGAATAACACTCATGTATTTTTCCATGGCTTGACGTTGCATTTTATTTTTTGTTTCGTGATATTGCGAGAGCATTTTCGGAATAATTCCGTCGTAAGGTCCGCCCCATTTGTGACCGTTTTGTCCGTTTCGCCAAGTGTACGTGATATGCAGGTCGCCGGTTCCCCAGAGCATGGCGCGTTGAATTTTGGGCGTTAATTCTTCCCACGCTGTTTCGAGAATCGTATGCGGTTGTAATTCGTACATTTTCTCCAATGTTTCCGCAACACCTTGAAAGATGTGTCGCCGCCAACGACCAAGATCGCGCCATTTTCCAATTGGTACAACACAACCTTGTTGAAAAGATTTTGACGGATCGGGAATGAGTAGTTTTGGGTCAAACGAATGAATGTCGCCCAACCCGTCGCATTTTGGACACATTCCGCGTGGCGTGTTGAAGCTGAACAGTTGCGGGCTGGGCGGTTCAAAACTAAGCCCGCAATCCGTACAAGCATATTTTGCCGAAAAATGAAAATCAGTCATTGTTGCGGAAAAATCGGTGACATTGTCATGATTGTCGAGTTGAGTTTTATTTTTTCTGGGAGTTGTTTGAAGTTTTGAATTTTTGGGGTTCTGATTTTTTGTGGATTGATTGTTTGAGGATTGATTGTTTGAGGATTCTTCTGTCACGATGAGATTTCCGCTTCCAACCGCCAACGCACGCTCAACTGATTCGGCAAGCCGGTTTCGTCCTGCCACACCGGATTGAACCACTCGATCAACAACAACCTCAATATCATGCCGCATTTGACGATCAAGTTTGAGATTATCGTTTAATCGAACGACATTGCCGTCAACACGCGCACGAAGATAACCTTGCCGTAACAGATCTGCGAAAAGGTCTCGAAATTCGCCTTTTTGCCCGCGAACAATTGGCGACAAAATGAGCAATCGGACTCCTTCGGGAATTGTTTCGATTTGATCGATAATTTGTTGACGAGTTTGTGCGGTGATTGGTTTGCCGCATTGGGGGCAGTAACCGGTTGCGACTCTTGCAAAAAGAACTCGTAAAAAATCATAGATTTCTGTAATTGTTCCAACGGTACTTCGTGTATTTTGTCCGCCGACTTTTTGCGAAATGGAAATAGACGGGCTTAACCCGATAATTTGATCGACTTCGGGTTTTGGTAGTTGTCCTAGAAATTGCCGCGCGTAACTTGATAAACTTTCGACATACCGTCGTTGTCCTTCGGCGTAGAGTGTGTCGAAGGCAAGCGAACTTTTGCCGGAACCGCTAACACCCGTAAAACAAATCAATTTATTACGCGGAAGGACAAGATCAATATTGCATAAATTATGTTCGCGTGCGCCTTTGATAATGATATTGGACATGTATTGACAATAGAATAGTTGTGTTGATGTTCTGTGATTTTTGGTATTCTTTCTCGTGTTGTTTGGGCAACGATTGTTCTGACCGGCAATGGAATACCTGACAATTACCGGAAGTTTTCTTTTTCAAGCGTGATCATTTTAAGAGTTATCATTGTACCTTCAAATTTGATTTTGTCCACAAAATCCGAATGGTTGTTTTTTGGTGGGCAACCTTTCTTTTCAGGTGGGCAACCTTTCGCCAAAAGAAGGTGGGTGATGTTTCGCCGAAACATCACATTGCCGCAAGGCAATTCTGACCTTGTGTTGAGTTGGCAATCTGATTCCAAACCGTTTGGCAACACAAATTGCCATCCGAAAGCAGGGGCTAGTCGGCTATCGCCGACGTGATGGTGGGTGAAAACCCTTCGGCGAAACATCACCTACCTTGTGGTAGGCGACCTTTCGCCGAAAGG
>JAIRTV010000180.1 GCA_031254675.1 Planctomycetaceae bacterium
CCTTGAGCCATTGGCTCAAGGAAAATCTCAATATATCTATTGTTTGTTTTCATTTATAATTGCAATTTTTTATAAAAAATCTATTGTTAAATCTGAACAATTATTTACATCGAAGAAAATAATAAGTTATTGGAACGATAATTGGTATACTTATTATTACGATTAAAAAAATAATTTCTAGGTGTTCGTATTTTTCTGGTATATTTAAATTGAAAAAGCTATTCAATCCAAATAATAACAAATTTATCATGCCGAAAAGTGTTAGTTGTTTGCCTGTGAAGTTGTTTATTTTGTACCATATTTGGGGAGAGGAGCGAGTGTATTTTGTTCTAAAGCCATAAATTGGATTAGGTGGAATTAAACGGCAACACAACGGTATTCGCGACAAAAATTGCAAATTTATGTGACACGTCCATCAAGTGGACTGCTTGCGGTGGCGTAAAGTTTTTTTGGTATCCGACCCGATAAGAAGGACAAACGTCCCGCTTCACAAGCGAATTTCATTGCCTGAGCCATAGTAATTGGATTTTGGGCGTTGGCAATTGCCGTGTTGAGCAGGACACCGTCAACACCAAGTTCCATCGCTATCGCAACATCACTCGCTGCCCCCACCCCCGCATCAACAATCACCGGATAATCAGCATCATTGTCCTTCAAATATTCCATACAAATTCGAATCGCATTCGGATTCAAAATTCCCTGTCCCGAACCAATCGGACTACCCGCCGGCATCACCGCCACCGCACCACAATTTTTAAGCCGTTTGGCAACAAGCGGATCATCCGTCGTATAAACCAACACCTCAAAACCATCTTTAACCAATATTTCCGTTGCAGCTATCGTTTCCATCGGATCGGGCAGCAATGTTTTCGCATCGCCAAGACATTCGAGTTTGACCCAATTGGCTCCGGAATTGCCCATTTGATCAAGAATTTCACGACCAAGACGAGCAACACGAACCGCCTCGTCCGCACTAAAACAACCCGCCGTATTGGGTAAAATGGTGTAACGATTCGTGTCAATATAATCAAGCAACCGACGACCTTGAGAATCAAAAAGCCGCTCACGCCGAATCGCAACTGTTATACATTCCGAACCGGAAATATCAAGTGCCTGTTGCATTGTTTCGTAAGAAACATATTTGCCCGTCCCAACAAAAAGACGACTACTAAAAGTGTGCGAACCAATTTTTAACATTTTAAATCAAGGAAATTAAGTAATGGAAATTAGTAACGATGATTCGGTAAAATTTTTGTTTAACATAATTATACAAAAATAAAAATTTGAGAATTTTCGGATTGCGAATAGTAACTCAATGAGTGTAATCAATCAAACGTAACACAAAAAACACCTCTCCTATTACAAACGATTATTATTGTACAATATAACGGTTAAGATTGATTCCTCCGCGTAATTCTTCTTCGATTAGTTGGAGTCGATTTTCCAAATGTTCGATGCGACGTTGCAAAACCGGAATCAAGTTCTCTTCTGCGGCAACATGTTTTTGTCGCGGAACAGACGGATAACCGAGATGACGGGACAACGCCGAAAAAAGATACATCGGATCGCGTTTTCGTGTCGCAAACGCAATACGCCCCTCACGTTCACCAAATAACGGAATAACTGTCGCCGTTTCATTTTTTTGCTTATAAAATTCACTTCGATAAAAAATCATGTCAGCTAAATCAACCAATCCAACCTGACGCCGCAAAATGTTAAGCCAAGTTTTCCAATCGTCATTGTAAATATCGTCACGAATCATCACTTCCAAACCACGATCATAACCCAAACGATTGCGGCAAATCGTTTCGAATTGGTAAAAAAACAGTCCTTGAACCGGCGGATTTTCGCTGCGATATTTTGCTTCACGAGTCAAAATTTCAAGAGCAATCCGAAAATCAAATCGTCCTCCTTCGCGTTCACTTTCCGCAACAACAAATGTTTGAAACGCCGTAAAATAATGTCCAATCCGGCTCATCGCCGCCGACAAAACACCCGTGTGTTTCATGTCCGTCAATAGGAAATCTACCGCCAACGGCAACTGTGTTGTTGCAAGTAATTCGTTACGGATCGAAGTTAAAAATTCCTGCGTCGAGAAACCATCATCCAAACGTGCGCGAAACGCCTCAAAGAAAAAGGTCTGCTCAATGTATTCTTCAAACGACAACAAAATAGTTAATAGTAAACTGTTAATAGTTAATAATTATATTCATGACACTTTGAAATTCGGTTTTTATTTTTAGGACTAAAATAGCGTTACATAAATATTGAATTAGTTTCAAATCAGGAAATTGTACAACGAATCTTATTTTTGTATCAAGGTTTCACTTCAAGGGGATAAATTTAGTAATACATATTGAAAACAAAAACCAAATTTTACGATGTGAGGTATCTTTCTCTCTCTTAATTATGTAAAAATAATCGACCTGTTTTGTACGTTGTTTTACTGTTTTTCCATTGATTTTCTTTCTTCCATTTTTTTTCGTATCATGCGTGCTGCATTGATACAGTAATCGAGACCGGAAATAAATGTAATAGCAACAGTCAACCAAAGTGAAACAAGCATCGTATAAAAAACAATATTGCGCCAATATTTTGTACCCAAAATGAAATCGCAACTTCCCGCAAACACCGAACCGGAATCTTTCGCCGCTACCGCATCCGGTCGGAAAAAATCACTAATAAGAACTTCAGCCGTCAAATCGCCATGCGTGGTTGAAATTACTCGTTCCGCTCCACCGGCAAGATAAACGAAACAAGAAATTACCGCTAAACATTGAAATGCCATTTTCCATTTACCAATCCATTTGGCAGAAAAATCACCACCAGAGGCTTCGACAAAAGAACGAAGTGATGTAACAAGAAGTTCCCGCCCAAGAATCACAACCACCATCCAAGGTTGAAGCATCAACCACGCCGGATAACCAACCGCATCCGAAGTCAGTTCCGGTATCGCCACAAGATAAACAAAAACTCCACAAATCAAAAATTTGTCCGCAAACGGGTCCATAACCCGCCCAAATATCGTAATCTGTTTGAATCGCCGCGCCCACCAACCATCAACAAAATCAGTAAGTGTTGCAAGAATAAAAAATAATAAACAAAAATCATAAGCCTTCGTCGCAGTAAAATAAAATACCGCAATCGCAAAAAATACACGGAATAATGTTAATATATTAGGAACATTCATGATTAGGTTTAATAAAACTAAAAATAAATTGACAACGTTAAATGTAACAATCTGTTTTTTAACAGGATAAAATCGACCAATATCAAATACAATAATCTTTTAATTGTTAATTGTTTCCATCCGGCAACCAATTTCTTTGCCTGAAAAAGCAATGGAAACAAGAATAATGTTGTGCTTCGTTTCAGTTAAATACGCTTCATAATATTTTCGGTCATGAATTTGTT
>JAIRTV010000273.1 GCA_031254675.1 Planctomycetaceae bacterium
GCCATGGCAAATAAACCATTTGCCATGGCAAATAAACCATTTGCCATGGCAAATAAACCATTTGCCACGGCAAATAAACCATTTGCCACGGCAAATAAACCATTTGCCACGGCAAATAAACCATTTGCCATGGCAAATAAACCATTTGCCACGGCAAATAAACCATTTGCCATGGCAAATAAACCATTTTCCACGGCAAATAAACCATTTTCGCCGGCAAATGAACCAATAAACCAACATTTTTTATAGAGGACAGTTGATCGTGAATAATAAATTGATCACATGTCATTGTTTATTTGATGTCTTTGTCTATTTTAATTTTTCGGTTGTTTCCATCAGCGAACGATGGCAACAACAGACATTACGGCGATCAACAAAACCCAACGGCTTTTTCCAAAACGATAACGATTACCGAAATTTTCCAAGAAAATAATATTACCGAAACGGGATTGATTGGATTCGGTGACGTTCACACAGAAACGAAATTAATTATTTAAGAACAAATCGAAAGGCAAATAATGTCAAAACTCGGCGTTTTAAGCGATACACACGGACGGCTTACCGAAACACAATCAGCAATGAATATTTTTCTAGAGCAAAAAGTTGCAAAAATTATCCATTGCGGCGATATCGGCGGAACGGCAATTCTTCAAGCCTTTCGAGGAATTGAAACTCATTTTGTGTTTGGCAACAATGATTATGATCTTGATTCGTTGCGTCTTGCGGCGGTGGAAAACGGACACTTTTTACATGAGTGGTTTGGCTCTCTAGAATGGGAAGACAAAAAAATTTGTTTTTTGCACGGTCATCACCAAAACCAATTTATAAAAGAATTGTATTCGGGACGATGGGATTTGATGTGTTATGGACACACTCATGTTCCCTTGCTTCAAATGCACGGTAACACATTGCTTTTGAATCCCGGCGCCTTCCAACGAGTCGCCACACCGCAAATCGCAATTGTAACATTGCCGGACCTCACCGTGAATAGTTTTTCTATTACGCCAATTTTCTAAGCGTTCCGAAAATTCGCAAAAGATCAACAATTTTCTGAAACGTTGTTCAAACACAGCCAAAGTGCCGCCATTCGCACCGCAACTCCGTTCGTAACTTGGTCGAGAATAGCGGATTGGCGACCGTCTGCCACATCCGGTGTTACTTCGAGACCGCGATTGATGGGACCAGGCGCAATAATCAACACATTCGGTTTAGCTTTTGCCAATCGTGCGGCATCCATTCCGTAAAGGTGGGCGTATTCCCGTGTGGACGGAAACGGACGGACAACTTGCCGCTCAAATTGAATCCGTAACAAATTAAACACATCAACCCGATCAAGAATTTTGTCAAGAGAATACGAAATTTCAACACCGATATTTTCCCATTGTTTTGAGACCAATGTTGACGGTCCGCACAAAATCACGTGGGCGCCGAGTGCTTTCAATCCCCAGATATTGGAACGAGCGGTTCGGCTGTGAGCGATATCGCCGACAAGCGCAACTGTTAATCCGGCAACTTTACCGAAACGCCGACGAATTGTCATAATATCGAGCAATGCCTGTGTTGGGTGTTCGTGGGGACCGTCGCCGGCGTTGAGAACATGCACGCGAATATTTTCCGACAAAAGTTTCGCCGAACCCGGACAAGAATGACGTACCACAACCGCATCCACTTGCATTGCTTCAATATTTTTAACCGTATCGATAATCGTTTCGCCTTTGGACAAACTACTTGTGGAAGCGGAAAAATCAATCACGTCGGCACCAAGTCGGCGTGCTGCAAGAGCAAAACTGGTTTTGGTTCGAGTGGAGTTTTCGAAAAACAAATTAACGCAAGTTTTGCCGGCAAGAAGTGGAATTTTCCGATCACCTTGAGTCAACACCGTGCGAAACCGTTCCGCCTGGTCAAGCAACAACGTTATTTCTTCCGCGTCCAATTCTTCAAGCCCCAACAAATGTCGTCGTTTCCATGCAACGGGTACCGCTCCCCAAGTTTGTGTGTCTGTCATAATAACTATTGAGAATTGTTAAAACTTTGCTTTGAAAAAATTTTGTCAAAGAACTGGAACAGGTTTCTCCGCTCTCCAACGATTGCTCGACAGGAAATCGAATCATTAAATCAGTTTTTGGACATTCTTTTGATATCTTATTCCGCGTCGATGTTCCAAGCGGTTGGGGTCTTTAATTTTAAGCATTTCCTCGTATGCCGTGAAGTTGCCGTTAAACCACGTCACATTACCATTGCCTTCGAAAATCAGAAGATGAGTACAAATCCGGTCTAAGAAAAAACGGTCATGAGAAATCACCATCGCACAACCCGCAAAATCTATCAACGCTTGTTCAAGAACTCGCATCGTGTTGACATCCAAATCGTTTGTCGGTTCGTCAAGCAACAACAAATTGCCTCCGCGTTTCAGTAATTTCGCTAGATGAACTCTGTTTCGTTCACCGCCACTGCATTGTCCCAACAATTTTTGTTGCTGCATACCGCGAAAATTAAAACGCGAAACATAAGCCCGACTATTCATTTTGATCGTTCCAAGTTCGATCATATCCTTGCCGTCGGTAATTTCCTGAAACACCGTGTTTTCGTCATTCAATGCATCGCGGTGTTGATCAACGTAAGCCAGTTGAACCGTCGCACCAAGCTCCAACACGCCTTGATCCGGTTGTTCTTCGCCGACAATAATTCGGAACATTGTCGTTTTTCCGGTTCCGTTCGAACCAATCACGCCAACAATCCCACCACGCGGAAGATCAAACGAACAATCGTCAATCAACACCGTTTGTTTACCGCCAATTTCGTAACTTTTGGAAATATTTTTGAACGACAACACCTTATCGCCCAACCGCGGTCCCGGCGCAATCTGAATAATCGTATCGCTTTTGTCGTCCAATATTTGTTGCGAAGCGAGTTTTTCGTAAGCGTCGATCCGGGCTTGATTTTTTTGCAGTCGTCCTTTGTGAGCGGTTTGAATCCATTCGAGTTCGCGTTGTAACGTTTTTTGACGCTGCGATTCCCGTTTTTCCGTAACTCGGAGCAATTCCGCTTTTTGTGAAAGCCATGAAGAATAATTTCCTTCAAACGGTATTCCGCGTGTATTGTCCAATTCGAGAATCCATTTTGTAATATTGTCCAGAAAATATCGATCATGCGTAACAATTAGCACGGTACCTTGATAATCGCGAAGAGTTCCTTCAAGCCAGTGAACTGTTTCCGCATCGAGGTGGTTTGTCGGTTCGTCAAGCAACAGAAGATCAGGCTTTTCCAGTAACGCCATACAAAGAGCAACTCGTCGCCGTTCTCCACCGGACAATTTGCGTACAACCGCCTCGTCCGGCGGCAACACCAACGCATCCGACGCCATATCAATCGTTCGGTCAAGTTCCCAACCATTCACCATATCAATTTCTTCCTGAAGTTTCCCCATCTTTTCCATAAGCGCATCAAAATTGTCGGCTTGGCTCGGATCAGCCATTGCAGCGGAAACTTCGTTGAAGGCGTCGATTTTTTCCTGAATTGGCGTTACAGCCGTGAGCAGATTTTCACGAACAGTAGCATCAAGTAAAAGTTCCGGCTCCTGCGCAACATATTTGACTCGCATACCTTTGACCAATGTTGTTTTGCCGTCAAAATTGGTGTCAAGCCCCGCCATAATTTTAAGCAATGTCGATTTACCGGAACCGTTTTCGCCAACAATACCAATTTTCGCTCCATAATAGAACATCAAATTGATATTGGATAAAACCGTTTTTTCTCCAAACCGTTTGGAGACATTGTGCATTTCAAAAATAAAATGTGGTGCCATCGTAATCAATGGGAAAATATCAACCGAATTTTTGTAATGATTCAGCGAACATGCCGAATTTATTGCCAAAATAGAAAACAATCCGATTATTTGTAGGCAATGTTTTATCGAAGTTTTACCGAAATTTTACTGAAACATTGTCCACCTTTTTGAGTGTTTCAAATAAAAATTCCACAAAAATATTACCTAATTTTTATTTTTCCAACGCGTCGATATAACGGCGGAGACGTTCTAATTCTCCGGTCACGGAGCGGAGTTTCAACATATTTTCGACACGTTTAACCAGTTCGAATTTATTGACCGGTTTACTCAGATAGTCGTCGCAACCGGCGTTAACCGCTCGCTCAATATCGCCCAATTCACTCAACGCCGTAACCATCAGAATCATAATTCCTTTGGTTTTAGGATTACCTTTGAGTTGTTCGCAAACTTCGAACCCGCTCAATTTAGGCATCATAATATCGAGTAAGATTAAATCAGGGGAAAACTTCTCGACTTTTTCAAGAGTTTCGGCGCCGTCAGCGGCGGTTTCAATTTGATAATCAAAATCCGCCAGAAACGCATCCAACAATTCGACATTCGCCACATTGTCGTCGGCAATTAAGATTTTATGGGACATTATAAAATATTTGTAATAAAATATCGGCAATAATTACAATCTCATGAACCAAATTGAGCTTTGAAACGAAGTTCATGAGCTTTTCCAAGAGCTTCTTCTGCCTGATCGCGGCGACCGGCTTCGAGGCAGTACGAACTCAGAATTGAGAATCCAAACGAATCGTCCGGTTCCAGTTCGCAATATTTTTCCATATTCTGTATCGCCAAATCAATATCGCCTTGCTTTTTGTAAATCGCCGCCAACGCATTGTAAGCAAGCGCAAAATCGGGAACATTTTCGGTTAATTGTTTGAAAGCATCAATTGCTTCGGGAATTTTTCTGGAACGTTGCAGTTCGATACACGCATCATAAGTTTCCATCGGGGTCATCGTCGTAAGTTCTTTCGTTAAGAAGTGAAAATTGAAACTAAAAACATCAAGAACATCAAGTGTTTCTCAAATCGGTTCGCTTAGTATAGTATTTTTGAAAAACAAATCAACCAGTGGTTTGAGATTGGTAATTGGGTTGTGTAAGATTGAGTTTTGCTCATTTGGGTATCAAAAAAATTAGAAAACAAGGTCTAATAAAAATTCCATTGAAATATGACAACATCTCAAATTTAAGTCAAAATATGGCGACACACTGTTGACGCACTAATGATAATCGCTACAATGGTTGCAATTTGATTTTGTGCCGAGTTGGAATCGGCATGACAATGTTTAAACATCCTTTAAATAGATTAAAGAGGCAACCTATTATGGCAAAGTACGTTTATAGTTTCGGTAAAGACGGAACCGACGGTGACGCAACAATGAGAAATCTGCTCGGCGGAAAAGGCGCAAATTTGGCTGAAATGGCTA
>JAIRTV010000274.1 GCA_031254675.1 Planctomycetaceae bacterium
TTAATTGAGTTGCGAATTTAATCATTATAGGAGAGAGAACTTTGTTTTTTCGTCTTTTCACACTTGGGTGTAAGGTTAATCAGTATGAAACGGAATATATTCGTACAAGTTTGTTGCAACTTGGTTACATGGAATCCTTGCCGGAACATCCGGCTGATCTTGTTGTCGTCAACACGTGTACGGTTACAGCGGAAAGCGAGACGAAAGGACGGAAAGCAATTCGGAAACTCATTCGCGAAAATCCCAACGCGGAAGTTGTTGTCATGGGGTGTTCGGCAACTCACAACTCAAAATCGTTACTAAATATTGACGGCGTTTCGAAAATCATTTCCCAAAAGCAGGACATTCCCGACTTTTTACGAAGTCTCGGTCTGACCGAATTACCAAACGGGATACAACACTTCGGTGAACGCCATCGGGCTTATGTTAAAGTTCAAGATGGTTGTCGAATTGGTTGTTCGTATTGTATTATTCCCAAAGTACGACCAACACTCCAAAGTCGATCCGAAAACAATGTGCTTGAAGAAATCAAAACACTTTCGCAAAACGGTTATCATGAAATTGTTTTGACTGGAATTCATCTTGGACATTATGGAGTTGATTTTCATAACAGTGACAAAAATTTGGCGACATTGGTTCGACGTATTGTTGAAATGCAAGAACCATTTAGGCTTCGGTTG
Source organism: Planctomycetaceae bacterium (assembly GCA_031254675.1). Classification (GTDB taxonomy): domain Bacteria; phylum Planctomycetota; class Planctomycetia; order Pirellulales; family Thermoguttaceae; genus WRKP01. Next base: position 681 of record JAIRTV010000274.1, read on the forward strand.
TCGAGTTTGGAAGCCGTAGAAGTTTCGGATGAGTTGGTTGATCTCATGCTCCAATATCCGCAACGAATTTGTCCGCATCTTCATCTTTCCATGCAAAGCGGTAGTGATGAAGTGTTACGTCGAATGCATCGACGTTGGCTTGCCGAACCGTTTATCCGGCGTTGTGAAGAAATAACGGCGCGTTTTGATCGTCTTGCGTTGACAACGGATGTGATTGTCGGTTTTCCTGGAGAAACAGACGAACAATTTGAGGAAACGTGCCGAGTTGTGGAACGGCTTCGGTTTTCAAAAATTCATATTTTTCGTTTCAGTCCGCGTCAAGGAACGGAAGCCGCCACCTTTTCCGATTCGATTCCGCCACCCCTGCAACGAATTCGGGCGGCGCGACTTGCGGAAATCGCTAAACGTTTGCGAATTAATTATGCTACGACATTAGTTGGAACGACATTGACCGTTTTAATCGAAACAATTCACGGAGGAACCGCTGACCGATATTTAAATGTACGATTTCAAAAAACGGTTGATCCGAAAATCATTGGGCAAATCAGAGAGGTTCGAATTGCCCACGCACTCGGTGAAACACTTATCTGTAACATTGATAACGACGAATAGACAATTACTTTGCTCTGACAATCGGTAATTCTTCCCAATGTGTTGTGTATTTGGGACTGCGATGTTCCGACGCTCCACGCCAATTTTGATTCGTGCCTTGAGAGCCAAAAAATAATTTTCCTGTTCCCATGGTTCGGTTGATGTAATCCACTGATTCCATTAGTCGTTCTTCTTGTTGGTGTCCTTCTTGGGTTTTATTGTCCAGGTCAAAAAGTATTCCTTGTGATTTTGTTGCGGTATTATTTTTGAGATTGAGCAGGATGACAGTTGCTCTTTTATACGGTACTCCTTGCCGGAATAAATCTTTCAATAATTCCAACGCGGTTCGGATCACGGTCGGCGAATGAGCGGTTGCCGGATCGAATTCTTGTGCTTTACTTTCGGAAAGATAAGTTTCTTTGTATCGACTTGTGTTAAGATGAACGTAAATTCCCGACGCAACCGTTCCATCATTTCGGGCTTGTTCACAAGCTTTGGCGGCGAACGTCGCCACTGCTTCGGCAAGCGTTTGAAAATCGTCAATAGCATTGGGAAAAGAGCGCGATACTTGAATACTTTTTCGTGGTGACGGTGCATTGTTCAAATCAAGACAGTGTTCTCCGTTTAATTCTCGTACCAATTTTTCCTGAAGAACCCCCAATTCACGGCGAATCCAAAGCGGATCCATTGCTGCTAAATCATAAGCGGTACGAATTCCCAACTTCATCATTTTCGGAGTCAACCGTCTGCCTACTCCCCACACATGAGCAATTTCAATCTGTGAAAGTATTTTGTTGCGATATTCTTTATCTATCAAATTACAAATTCCGTTTCCTTTTTTGGCGATATCGTTGGCAACTTTGGCAAGAGTCATTGTCGGTCCCAATCCGAGCGAAACAGGAATTCCTGTCCATTTTTTGATTGTTGTCACAATTTCCTGTTGAAGCGGAGTGATTGTTTCCGAATCAAACCCCAGATTGGTAAAATCGAGAAACGCTTCATCGATGGAATAAACTTCAACCGAAGGAACCCAACGAGATAACATTTGCATAATCCTGTTACTCATATTTCCGTAAAGCGAAAAATTCGAGGAAAATACGGTAATTTTTCTGGATTCGGCAAGCTGTTTGATTTTGAAATAAGCTTCTCCCATTGCGATACCGAGTTGTTTTGCTTCCGGCGAACGCGCAATAACAACTCCATCGTTATTCGAAAGAACAACAACCGGTTTATTCACTAAATCGGGACGGAACAATTTTTCGCAGGAAGCGAAAAAATTGTTACAATCGAGGAGTCCATAAATCCGTAACGACATAAAATAAACGGAATAGATTCAAGATTTATCCGTAAAGCGTTCGCTTACATGAATACCGATTGCCACGTGGGAGCGAAATAAATTCTATTCCGCTTTCACATTCCGGTTTTTGATACCGAAAATTTAATTAGGAATTTTGTCGCTGTTTACGGTTACGGAATTTTATTTGTGGTTGAAACGTTGCTGATTATTATTCGTCGTCGAAAAATTCTTCATGACGGATAATGCCGGATTCTTCTTCGACTTCGGTATGTGTTTGCCATCGCCAACGTCTTGCACCGCGTTTTTTTTCTTTCCTGATTTCGATGCGTGGTTCGACATAGAATCCGAAAAACATTTTAATTGACTCCCACAAGGTGGGTTCGGCAATATATTCTACGTCAACGATTTCGAATGGTTTTTCGGGTTCGAGATAGAATTTCCGCATTGATGTTTTCATGCCGAAGTCGCCGCCGCAACGACTACACGGAGCCTTATTCTTGGGAGATTTGACCGCATGACCGCAACCTTTACAGACATGGCGGTATTCCCAAGGTCCAAAACCATAGTGATTGTCTTTCATACAAAAAATACAACCTCGTAATTATTTACTAACAACACAGAACTCCAAATAGAAACTAGTTGATTTGCCCGAAAAGTATATACATTTCCTTTGTTTTTGTCGAGGGCAAAATTGCGAGCGACATTGCAAGCGAAACGGTTTATCCGTGTTCTTGAAAGAACAACAGCAAAACTTTTCTGACGATGTTTGTAATTGGTTTGTAATTGTTATGTTTATTCTTTTAATTGTTCAATTTCTTCGAGCCACAGACGAACATTTGCATCGCTTGGCATTCGCCAATCGCCTCGTGGTGACAAGTTGACCGAACCGACTTTTGGTCCGTCCGGAATACAATTCCGTTTGAACTGTTGACTGAAAAATCGACGATAAAAAACTTCCATCCATTTTAAAATAATTGTTTTATCGTAGATATTTTTGAATGCGTGTTGTGCCAAAAAGTAAATTTTTTCCGGTGAAAATCCGTAACGTAACATGTAAAAGAGAAAAAAATCGTGTAATTCGTAGGGACCGATTAAATTTTCGGTGAATTGGGTCATGGTGCCTTGGGAGTCAACCGGTAACAATTCGGGGCTAACCGGTGTTTCGAGAATATCGCGCAATATTTTTTGTGTTTCGGAATTGTTTTCGGAATTCATTTGATTTTCTGTGATCCATTTTACGAGATGCCGGACTAATGTTTTTGGGATTCCGGCGTTGACGCCGTACATGGAGATATGGTCGCCGTTATAGGTAGTCCATCCCAACGCCAATTCCGACATATCGCCGGTTCCCACGACGAGTCCGTCCAATTGGTTTGCCAAATCCATTAGAATTTGAGTTCGTTCGCGTGCTTGAGTGTTTTCGTAGGTGATATTGTGTTGTGTTATATTGTGATTGATATCGTTGAAATGTTGTTTGCAGGCGGTGGTGATATCGATATTTTTAACGGTAATTCCGAGTGTTTTCATTAAATGGAGAGCGTTTTGATGAGTTCGCTTGGAAGTTCCGAATCCGGGCATGGTGACGCCGCAAACGGTTGAGCGTGATAATTCTAATTGATCGATGGTTTTGGCGCAGACCAGCAATGCCAGAGTCGAATCCAGACCGCCTGACACGCCTAAAATGAGCGAACGTGCTGACGTATGCACGAAGCGTTTTGCTAAACCGAGTACTTGAATTGAAAAAATCTCTTCGCAACTTTCGTGATAATGATCTGTTACTGGAATAAACGGTGTTGGGTTAACGAAACGGTTTAATTGAAATTTTTCTTTTGGTGGATTTGTATTGGTCAATTGTTTTTGCACATAATTTGTATGAGGAATGGTTGGTTTACTGAGAAAAGTTGTATTTTTTTGCCGTTCAGCGTTTAGCAAGTCAACATCGATATCGCTGAGAATTAATTGTTCGTTGAGTTGAAAGCGTTTGGATTCTGCTAATAATTTACCGTTTTCGTAGATGTAGGCGTTTCCGGTATGAACGACATCGGTGGTTGATTCGCCGAAGCCGGCGGAGGCGTAAATGTAGGCGGCGTGACAACGAGCTGATTGTTGACAGAGGAGAGATTTGAGATATTGTTGTTTTCCGATCAACTCGTTGCTTGCGGACAAATTGAAGATCAACGACGCGCCGAACATGGCGTGATAAGAGCTTGGTGGAATAGTTGCCCAGAGATCTTCGCAGATTTCTACTGCGAATTTTGCGTGACCGAGATGCCCTAGAAAATTTGTTCCGAACGGAACTGGTTGATTTGCGTATTGGGTTGATTCGGAGGGGTTTTCGTTGGAGAGTTGATAGGATTGAAACCAACGTTTTTCGTAAAATTCGGCGTAATTTGGGAGATAGATTTTTGGAACGATTCCTTTGAGGCGACCTTTGTGACAGATGATGGCGCAGTTGTACAATTTGGAGAGATGTTTGACGGGGGCGCCGAGGATGAAGCAGATGGGTATTTTTTTTGTTTCTTCTAAGAGTTCTGCGATGATTTGTTCTGCGGATTGTGTTAGTTTTTGCTGAAAAAACAGATCGGCGCAGCTATACGAGGTGATTGATAATTCGGGAAAGCAGATGATTTGTACATTTTTGGCGTGAGCGTTTAAAATTAATTTTTTTATTTGCTGTCCGTTGAATTTGCAATCTGCGACACGAACTTCGGGAATTGCTGCTGCGACTTTTAGAAAACCGAAATGTTCCATAACAAATAAAAAAGGTTTGATTCTTGAGTCTATTTTGCCGTTAAGATGAAAAACGACAACGTTTGCTGAATATTTATTTAGCTGAGCGAATTGTCAGTATAGCAATGTTCTATTAATTATTCAATCACAATTAATTATTTGGTTGCGATGTATCGACGTAGTTTTTCGTTATTATCGTCTGAGGACAGTTTGCTTTTTGTGGTTGATCTTCAAGAGCGGTTGTTGCCTATTATTGATAAGGGGGAGGTGGTTCTTTTCAATGTTCGGCGACTTCTTGAGTTGGCGCGATTATTGGGGGTTCCGGTTATTGTATCGGAGCAAAATCCTCAAGGTCTTGGAGTTACGGTGGGCGAGGTATCTTTGTTGATTCCTGAGTCGGCGCCGATTATTGCCAAAAAGTCGTTTAGTGTTTGTGCGGTTTCGGAGGTTCGGCGAGAGCTTGCGAAGCATTCTGTTTCGAAGATTATTCTTTGTGGAGTTGAGACGCATATTTGTATTTTGCAATCGGCGTTTGATTTTTTGGTGTTGGGCAAGGAGGTTATTTTGGTAATAGATGCGATTGGTAGTCGTTTTCCGATTGACCATGCGACGGCGATTCGTCGGTTGGAATCTTCTGGTGTGACATTGGCGACAACGGAATCGATTATGTTTGAATGGGGTGGCACGTCGGAACATCCGCAATTCAAAACGATTAGCCGTCTTGCGAGAGAAAAACTGGAATAGTTAATAGTGATGAGTGAATAGTGAATAGTTCGCAAGCGGAATTATT
>JAIRTV010000288.1 GCA_031254675.1 Planctomycetaceae bacterium
TCTGAAAGATTATTTTGTGTCTGCTGTGAAATTGGTGGTAGATTGTCAATAAAGTCGGGCGAAATTATGTTATTTTTCCAAAACGAATTTTTTCCTTGTGAAAATACCGTTGCGTAAATTTCCTTCTCAAAATCCCGTTTATCACAATAAGGCATATCAATAATACTTTGTACTACCAACTGCGGAGACTCATTAATATTACGTGTTTGCGTTAGTTTATCAAACCGTGTGGTCTGATAATTTACCTTCAATGCAAGCAATAATCCGCGTGGCAATTCCAATTCTTGACGTGGCAAAATTATTGCCGGACGAATCAGCAGATAAAATGTGTTTTTATTGTTACTGAGTGTCAAATTACTTATCATCAGTTTTTGTGGGTGTTCATTGGGAAAGAAAATATCGCGGAAAAACTCGACAATATCATCGCCGTCTTGTATAGATGGAAACAAATCATTGCCGTACTTTTGCCGCAACTTTTCCAACTGCGAACGCAAACCAACATAAACATGTCCGTATTTATTAGTAAAATCTTCAACATTATGTTCAAAGTCGATGTAGATATTCTTCTGTGGCTGGATTGGTTCAATATGAATTGGTTCTGAGATATTCGGTGTTTCTATTTTCGTTGTACTCTCAGTAATATTTGTAGTATTATTGTTCATTATTTGTTCTGATGATTTTGTAGTTGTAGTTATTGATGCGAAATCTGGCGCAGTCGGATTGATTGATGGTTCTGTATTGCCGAATAAGTTTCTCAAAAATGTAAAAAAATTATTTGTCATAATTATTCTCCTTATTTTCATTTGTTTTTATTCGTTTCTTTTTATAAAAATTTATTCTCGTTATTGTAATAAAGATCATTCCTGCCAATACTGACAAAATTACACTTTTATCTCACCGCAAAAAGAACATTTTCCACAAATTGCGGAAGTGGAAAGAATACTTAGATAAATATTTCAACGATATTCTGAATTCTGAAAGAGAAAAATACCTAGAAGTGAGCAAGATGATTTTTAACAAGAGTGAACTTGGTAAAAATCCTGCCCAAAAGTTACCGAAACATCTAAAAAGATACGGCTTAAAATTTGACGATTTACACCAACACTAATTGGCAAGTCCAGCGAACTGAACTCAAAAAGGAAAGTACTTATTCAGACGAGATGATTCATTGTCATAAACCTTTTCTCTAATTTGTCTATTACAAGCATGCTCAATTTAAGTAACTATAAAATAAGCATTAAAGTAAAATACCCTTGTTAGGGAGATTAGAGAAAAGGTCTAATTGTAATTTTGACAATTTCCCCTACAGCAATTTTTCCAATACGTTTATTCTTCATAAATTAGTGTCATTGCGGAAATGAACATTGTCTGAAAATCAAATATTCGGAATGTTCCGTCAATAAGAATCGAATCAAAACGAACAGGAAACGAAACAATACCGTCATTCTTGCCGCCCCAGTGTAACGCATTTGTGTTGTCAAACGGCAACTCAAAATAATTCGCCGCTTGATTTGTCATCGTGTTGCCGTGAGCCTGAAACCATTGTCCCTTTGCATCAACAAATCGTAACCGTATATTATTACCGGAACCATCTCCAAACAACTGAATCCCAAGCGCTTTCGGTTTACCGTTGATTTTGCCGTATTTGCGATTCAGAGCAAACCGGATTGATTTCCAACCTTCATCCGATTTGTACGTAATTTTAACAACACCGTTTTCAATTTCGGCTTTTTGTTCCGACATGACACGCGGATCGCCTTCGGAACGAATATTCCAAATTGTTTTGAGCGATTCTGTATTTCGTAGCGAAAAATCATCCAACCGTTTCATTGTGCGACGAGGAAAAATCACGGTCGTTTTGGAATCCGTTAAAAGTGATACGGAAAATCGATACTGCCCAACCGGAAACGATTTCATCGGAAAACGAATAATTGTTTCCGGTTCGCCGGATTTCAATTTGAAAGGACGTACCGTTTCAATAAGTTCTAAACCGTCAAGATCGTTAATAGATATTTTCGCATCAAAATTATCGTTGCTCGGATTGCCGATCTTGACAATTAAATCGTTACAACTCGGATCAGGAAATGGAAGTCCAATAGAAATCGGCGTTACCGTTTCGACTTCCGTTTTCTGAACAATTTTTTGCCCCTGAATCGTTTCCGAATAGATCATCGGAGTCTGTTTCGAAAACCGACTCGGTTCAAATTGTTTTACGGTAACGCTGTTTTGTGTTCGGTTTCGCAACGGAATATTGGAACCATAAACATATTGCGGCAACGATTCCAAGCGAGCAATTGTTGTCCAAAAATCATTTTGTTGTTCTTGTGTTTGATCCGGTGTTAAATAAACCGGCGTATCAGAAATCGAAAGAGTCAAACCGTTTGCGTCCGCAACAGAATCCGGCAATGTTGTACCGAGATATGATATTGTTTGAAATTTTCCAGGAACAGACGGAATTGTTATTGTTTTTGTAATCGGTAATGTTGTCCAAACCGCCAGTTTTACTTGTTTGCCATTATCCCGATCAAACAGAAAAACGTATTCATCAGGATTTTCCGTTGCAAGACGTTTGTTGAAACGAAATCCTTTAAATGTTTCCAAAAAAGTGTGAGCGGCGTGGAATGCCGGTTTCGGTTCATAAACCGGCGTTTGTCCCGAACGGTAATCATGGTGAACAATTCCAAAATGATCTTCGGGATCAAAAGGATTTGTTCCGTCGTCATTCCAATCGTACCAGATCATCACCGGAATTTCCGCCGCAAGATTGACCAACCATTGACGCGATAACATTTTGCCTTGAATATCGTTATCGAATGTCGGCCAACCCGATGAATATCCCCATTCTCCCGAAATAATCGGAACATTTTTGCCGGACGGAGCGTATTGATCAATTAAATACCGAAGCCGTGCATAATCCGTCAATACCGTTTCCGGCGCAGCAGGACGGTAAGGATGAACTGTAACCGCATCCCAATATTCAAGCAATCCGGCTTTGAAACAAGATTCAAGAAACGAAAAATCTATTCCTGCTGTTGCCGGACCGACATAAAGTTCGTCGGGCGCAACAGATCGAATGGCACGCCCCACCTCCAACGCCAATTGAGCAAATTTTTCCACATCAGGTTTCGGCGTCCAAAATCGTTTAAAATTTGGTTCGTTATAGATTTCCCAAAGAATACGCCGCCCCTTAAAATGTGTAACAGCAGCGGTTATCCACCGAACAAACGCCGCACGTCCCTCCGGCGTGTATGGCGAAAGCCCTTGATCGTAATGTTTATTGCTGTACGAAACAACATACATCGGACGTATGTTTTGTTTTTCCATTGATGCCGTCAAACGATCATGCCCCGAAAAATCGTACACTCCAGGCTCCCGCTCTTGACGACTCCAGGAAAAATCGGTTCGAATAATTGTTGCTCCGGCATCAGCAAGCATCTCCATTTCACCGGCTTGTGCGTCAATAAAATGAATATTGTATCCAAAACCATCCGGAACAATCGGCGTTGACAACAACGGTTTTTGTGCAAAAACTAGCGTTGTCGAAACAGAAAAACACACAATCATTATGACCGACATTATGACCGAAGATGAAATCAAACAACGGTAAATTTGTGTCAATTTATCGATATTAAAGACAATTGTTCTCTTAACAATATTCAACACAATATTCAACATAGTTGACATTGGCGTTTGTTCTCCAATTTTTAGGTTGTCAATTTTTTGTAAGTTTTGCTTTTTTTCAGTGTCTCTAAATTAGTAAAACAAAAAATTTAGAGGTTTCCATATTTTAGAATGGCGTTGATGAGTTCATCTTGATTGAGAGGTTTGGTCAAGACCGTGTTAC
>JAIRTV010000326.1 GCA_031254675.1 Planctomycetaceae bacterium
GCGGTAAAATATTTTGTTCGGTACAGAGTTCACGAATTGTTTTGCCGGTTTGGAATGCTTCTTTTGCTAATGCGGCGGATTTTTCGTAGCCGATATAGGGATTCAACGCCGTTACCATCGACAAACTTTTTTCAATACTTTCACGGCATTTTTCTTCGTTTGCCTCTAAACCGTCAAGACATTTTTGTGTGAAAATTTCGAGTGCGCCGGATAAAATTGTTATACTTTCAATAATGGTATCTGCCATTATCGGCATCATAATATTGAGTTGAAATTGTCCGCCGATTGCTCCACAAGTGGTTATTGTTTGATCGTTGCCGATGACTTTAGCGCAAACCTGCATCAACGCTTCACACAACACCGGATTGACTTTTCCCGGCATAATCGAACTACCTGGTTGTAAATCGGGAATTTTTATTTCGTAAAATCCACAACGCGGTCCCGAACCCAACCAACGAATATTGTTAGCAATATTCATGAGTGTTACGGCAATTGATTTAATCAGTGAATGTGCTGTTACGAGATCATCGCGTTGGGCATTGGCAGCAATATGGTTGGCGGCTTCGTGAAATTTCCAATGTTTTCCTTCAGGCAGTATTTCGTTTTCGGACAACAATTCCGCAACACGTTTTCCGAAATCGGGATGAGTGTTAATTCCCGTACCAACCGCTGTTCCGCCGACCGGCAAATCGCGTAACCCAACAATCGCTTGTACAGCATTGTTTGAAATTTTTTCGAGTTGACGTGCAAAACCGCTAAATTCCTGACCAAGCGTGATTGGTGTTGCATCCGCAAGATGTGTTCGTCCGATTTTCAAAATATGTTGCCAATTATCAGATTTTTCGTACAAAATTGAAATCGCCTGAGAGATGACCGGAATCAGCCGTTGCCAAATTAATGTTACAATCGCGATATTAATTGCTGTCGGAAAAATATCATTGGTACTTTGTCCCATATTGACGTGATCATTGGGATGAATTCGTTTTTGTGACGTGAAACGGTTATCGCCGCAAAGTTCGATGGCACGGTTGGCGATGACTTCGTTGACGTTCATATTGGTGGAAGTTCCGCTGCCGGTTTGATAAACATCAACCGGAAATTGGTCATCGAATTTTCCATCGGCAACTTCCCGACACGCCATGAGCAACGCTTCGATTTCCGTTGCGTTAAGAGGATTATGTCCCGACGAAAAAAGTCCGAGTTCGGCATTGGTTTTTGCCGCCGCCCATTTGACAAGCCCCAACGCATGAATCAACTCGTTAGGCATTTTCCGTCCGGAAATCGGAAAATTTTCCACTGCCCGTTGTGTTTGCGCTCCGTAATAAACATCTTTCGGAACTTGAACCGCTCCCATTGTATCGTATTCAATTCGCATACTTATAAAAAAATAAAATCATAAATTCGCAGAATAATTTTGTCATTTAACGTTATTTATTTCTTTTTTGTTGTTTTGTTATTGTTTTTTTCGAGATCGAGTAATTGTTGTTTCAATTTAAGTCCGCCGCCGTAACCGGTGAGAGAACCGTCGGATCCAATAACGCGATGACAAGGAATAATTATCGTAATGGGATTCTGATGATTTGCCATACCAACGGCACGATACGCTTTGGGCGAATTAATTTGTTCCGCAATATCACGGTAACTTTTGGTCGTACCGTAAGGAATTGTCAGTAACGCTTTCCAGACGGCTCGCTGAAATTCGGTTCCTTCCGGTTTCAACGGCAGATCAAATTCGGTTCGCTGACCGTTCAGATATTCTTCAATTTGCCGTGCGGCACGGCGAAGTAAGGAAGTCGAATGTTCTTTGGTGTTCGACGGTGCTTTTTCCGAACGAAAAAAAATATTGGTTATCGCTTCGCCGTTTTCCGCCAATCCGATTCGTCCAATTTTCGTTTCACAATAAAACAAATATTTCATGATCGTGCAAGAGTTATCGAGTAAGTTATCGTGTAATAGTGTTCGGATTCCGATAATTATTGTAAAAAATTGCCGGTAACTATTTACGCTCAACAATTTTGTCCAGTATTCCGTTGACGAAAGATGCGGATTGTTCGGTTCCGAATTTTTTAGCCAATTCAACGGCTTCATTGATAACGATTGGTTTGGGCGTATTCATGAACACAATTTCATAAACCGCAATTCTCAGAATACTACGGTCTGTAACATTCATTCGAGATAACGACCAATGTTGAGCGACATCGGTTAAAATCGTATCAATTTGTTCTTTTTTTTCAGTGGTTCCGTCGATCAAGGTTCGAGCGAAACGGATAAGCGGTTCGTTATTGGAAAGTTCTTGTTTCAAAAACGATTCGGTAAACTGTTCGCGCGAACCGGAATTCAGATCGTCTTGATAAAGCATCTGGAATGCAACCGTTCGCGCTAAACGTCGATTGGAGTCTTTTCCTTTCGAAGGGGCTTCAGACAAATTAATTGTTTCCATGAGAATGTATCAGGAATTTGGTATGAATTGTAAAATTGTAAAAAATGATTTCAATATACCAGTACTTTCCAAAAATTTTTAAGCTAAACTTTCCGTATTTTTCAACCATTAGGGTACAATTTTACACATTTTGATAGGTCTGTGAAGTGTGTTTAAACATTTAATTCAAATTTTTAGAAATACAGATATTAAACCTCGTTTTAAATCAATCACGTCAAATCATTCCAAACCGGAATCAGTGCGTCGAGTAATTTTAGATACTGTTGATATTTTTTTTCGTACACATCTGCGAACCGCGGATTGGGAACAAAACGGCGGTTGATGGTGACCATTTTTTCGCACGCTTCTTTATACGTTTCGTAAATTCCAACCGCAACCGCTCCGCAAATAGCTGCGCCGAAACATCCGAGTTCGGTTCCGTTGGGAATTTCAATAGGAAGTTGGAAAATGTCCGAAAACATCTGAGCCCAAATCGGACTGTTGACAGCACCGCCTGTTAAACGGATTGTTTGTGGTCGCCCGCGAAATCGGAATAATCGTTCAGAATGCCAACGATGCCCAAAACAAATTCCCTCAAAAATCGCCCGCATAACATGCGATCGCGAATTGCGTCCGTCCAAACCGAATAAACAAGCTTTGGCATCAAGATGAATTGGATTGCCGTACAAAAACGGCAAAAACACCATGCCGGTATCCTCCGGTTGCGTTTCCGCCACAAGAGAACTGCAATACTCATAAATATTTTCTTTTGCTCCGCGTAGTTGGAGCAATTCTTTATCGCTTTGAAAAAACTGCGAAACAAACCATTCGAGATTGCCGGCAGAACTCGCACTGCCTTCAAGCATCAGGTAATAACCATCAATACTGTAACAACTCGTCATCAACATTTCTTTGTCAATCACAGGAATTTTCGAAATAGAAAGGTTGTTGCCCCAAGTTCCGGCAACCATGCAAAACAACGTTTCATCGGTCATTCCCACCGCAAGACCACAAGCATCAATATCAAACATGCCGCCAGCAACCGGAGTTCCTTCGGCAAGCCCTGTTTGTTGTGCGGCTTCCGACGTAATTGTTCCGCAAATATCCGCCGACTTTTTGAGCGGCGGCATTAAATGTTTCCAATCAGCCAGCCCCCATGTTTCAAAAACTTCATCATCGTAATTCTGAATACTATTGTTGATCAAACTCGTTCCCGACATATCCGTCAGTTCCGCATAAGCCTCACCCGTCAACCGATAACGTACAAAATCCTTAATCATAAATAAATAACGACTTCGGGACATTGTTTCCGGTTCGTTATCAATCAGCCATCGAAGTAACGCATTGGGTTGAGCTGCCCAAATATTCTGCATCGTTTTGGGCATGATCCGTTCTGGAATATTGTTACGTGTCCATTCTTCGATATATTTTCGTGCGCGATTGTCGGACGAAATAATTCCGTTACGCACCGGACGCCCCGCACCGTCAACAAGATACAACCCGTTTCCGTGACCAGTACATGTAACAGAAACGATGTCTTTCGGAGGAATATTCGATTGGCGAACCACTTCACGAACAACCTCACAAACATTGTCCCAAAGAGATTCCATATTGTTTTCCGTCCAATCATGATGCAGATAAATATGTTCGACTTTTCGTGACGCTGTGGCATATTCCTTGCCTTCAATGTCGAAAACCGCCGCCTTAATCATTGTCGAACCGCAATCAATGCCTAGCAGATATTGTGTTAATCGTGTCATAAAATTCTCATTCATTATTTTATCATATCAAAAAATTTTTAATTACAAATAAAAATTTTCGAAATATAAAAATTGGGACAATAGACTAGCGAATAATTATGAATAATCACGTTTGAACGAAAATCCCGCTTGCGACACAAATCACAAATTACAAACCACACATTCCTCACTTTTGTTACGGTAGGCGGTAATAATCGCGGTCGCGTAGAATACAACCGGTTGGCGATTCCGCACGCATAAGATCCGTACAACCGCTGCACGCCATACAAACTTGTTTCGAATTCATTTCGCCGTGTTGCAAAATATCATAAGGCGATTCGGGATACGCAAAACTATTTCGTCCTTGCCCGAACAGTGTTGCCCAACCGTTTTTCACGAGTCCCGCCGCAACTTTGGGAACAAGTTGACGCAACCACGCGGTTCCCGCTCCGAACATCGGTAAATCCGGTTGCGATTGCTGAATTTCTTTAACAATATTCACAAATCGCGCAACACCAATCAACGGATGTTCATCGTAAGCAACCGCCCCGCGAATCGGTTTGGCGTAAGGACGATTGAAATGAGGATTGAAATAGGGATTGCCAATCGTAATATCCAACAACGGCACACCAATTTCACGAAGTATTTTTACGAGTTGTTTTGGTTCTGTCGAATCCCATTTTTTGTAATCGTTTTGATCAACTCCGAATCCCCAAGGATATTTGACCGCATCGTAAACACTCAGTCGCGATGTAACAAAAACAGACGGAACTTCATCTCGAACTCGTATTAGTGTTTCGCGAAGAAATCGAGTTCTATTTTCAAACGAACCGCCGTATTTTCCATCGCGAGTGAAGGCACCCAGCAATTCGTTGAGTAAATATCCGTGACAACTTTTAATATCAACTCCATCGAAACCGCATTTTGCCGCCCATTTTGCGGCGTGGACGTAAGCGTCTTGCAGCCGGTTTAGTTCGTCGTCCGTAATTAATGGATAATCCGCCGGAATCTGATGTGCCGCATCCAACACGCCGCTGTGTTGCGCAATCACCGGAGCACGAACCCCACGAGTTGGCTTACTGTAACGACCGGAATGAGTCAATTGAAGTACGGAAACAATATCGTATCCGAAACGTTTTTTTGCTGTTGAACGAGTTCTTTCCTCCAACGCGGCAAACCGATCAACACTTTTTTCATTGATCCAAAATTGCTGCGAATTGGAACGTGCTTCGGGCAATACGGCGGTTGCCTCAAACCAAATAAGCCCCGCACCACCTCCCGCAAAACGTTCGTAACGGCGGAAACCAAGTTCTGTCGGTTCACCGTTTTGACCGGAATCAAAACCTTCCATCGGTTGCACCACAAAACGATTTGGCAACATCCATTTTTTGTCCCGATAACAAATCTCCAACGGTTCCGACAACACAGAAAAATCATCAGAAAGCGGAATTTCAAACCCAAGCCGTTGAAGTTCCGATTGAAGTTCTTCGTAAGATTTAAGAAACGGAAAATTCGACATAGTATTTGCTCCAAAATTGAAACCGCATTGATTACCAATACGATCATCAATGCGATTTTAAATTTTCAATTCAACTGTTTAATTATTTTGGTTTCTTTTTTACCAACTGTTTTATTGTTGATTTAACTGTTCCGGTATCTTTGGGTTCGTTGCGTTTTTTTTCTGTCTTTTTTGTTTCCGTTTTTTTTGTGTCCGATTTGGAAGATGATACATCGGAATTACTTGCAACCTGTTTTGACGGAGAGACCGTATGGGAATCCTTAGAAGTATCCGGTTTTATGTCGGATTTGATATTATGCTTTTTTTCTTTTTTCGTTTCTGATTTTCCAACCGTGTCCGTCGGCGATTTTCTAACAGGTTTCGTTTCAGATTTCGTGTTGCGTGTTCCGTCTGTTGTTCCAACCTTCGCGTTAATGTTGGTTTCAGTTTTTGTTTCAACGTTAATTTTTGTTTTGGTTTCTGTTTTCGTGTCGGATTTTGGATCAATTTTTGTACTTTTGGAAGTTGTTTTTTTGTCCGACTTATCCGATTCTGTTTTGGGAATTTTTTCCGTTTTTTCGTGAACCGGTTCGGTGTTCTTTTTTGTAGAAGTTTTGTCGTGTTTGGAGGTTTTCTTCTTTTCCGCAGACGGCGTAACATCAACCGAATCATCAATTCTGTCGGGCAATGTTGGCAAATCGTGTTGATAAATTGTTTCGTCCGGAATAAATTCTGCTTCGGTTCCTCCGTGTTCTTCATCGAAATCGTCTTCGTCCGGTGTCCCGAAGGGAATCGTTGCCAACGGTGGAAGAGTTGGTTTTACTGGTTGTTTGGCAACCGGTTTGGGCAACATTAACACGGGCGGCGTGCAAGAGCGAGTTTCTGCTTCGGGATCAATTGTTTTGAGCACCGAACGTAATTCCGTCAATTCGGGATCATTGTAAAAACCGGCGGCGAAATGATGAATTTGCAACGAAAACATCTGACCGTTTTTTTTCGGAATTGCTCGTTCTATTCCGGCAACATTTTCGCGAGTTCCTTCTTTGTTGACGTGTGTGAGGTTTAGTAAGCGAAAAATGCGAAGCGAGGCTTCGTCCAATGGAATCACATGACCGCCGAACGCTACTTGTGTGGTGTAATCGATCATGAATCGAGTACATGCCGGAATCGAATTGAGAAATTCGACGGCTTGTCCGATATTTTTCCCTTTTTTTCGTAACTCTTCGAGATCGAACATGTACGTTTTTTCGAAAACGCCTTGTAAGGTACGTCGTACTCGTTCACCTGCTGCCAACGGATCGGGGAGCATTGGAAACGTATCGGCGAGTTCATTTGCAGTTGAGACGCGAATTTCGTTCCAGTCGATGAAGTAGTTTTCCAAAACGGTGTAAGCTGCATCGGCTTGTTCGAACAGCGTATTTTCCAGTAAGGCGGCATAAATCAAATGTGCCAATACGGTTCGTTCCGGTGGGTTTGGTAAATTTTTGCACCGTTTTTGAAGAATCTTTACCAATGACTCAATTTTCTTGGTTTTTGAAATCACAGCCATAAACTAAGGTAATGAGGAAAGTGGAAATAAAATACAAATTGAGGAACAATTATTTTTAGGAGTTTTCTGGTTTTTGGCGAGTTTGTGGTTTATTGTTGAGTGGTTGGATTGGTGTTATTCTATTTCTTCTATCTCTTCTTCTATGAATTCCGTTTCTTTGGTATTATTTTTTTCTTTTGGTAGGATTTCGTCGAGGATTTTGGAGACGAGGAGTTGTTTTTTGACGCCTTGATCGAGAACAAAATCAAGATGGGGAGTGTATCGTGTTTCGATACGTTTTGCGACTTTTGATTGTAGAAATCCGGTGCTGGATTTTAGACCTTTCATGCAAAGATTTTGTTTTGTTTCGTCTCCCATGACGGAAACATAAATTTTTGCGGATTGCATATCGCCGGAAACTTCGACACGTACGACAGTAACATCGCGAACTCGGGGATCCTGAATTTCTGTCAAGATAGCCATACTGACAATTTGTCGAATTGCTTCGGCTGCTTTTAAAGTTCTTCTGGACATTGTGGCAACATGAAAGAGAAAAATAGCTCTTGCTTTTGAAACGAGTGTTTTAGAATAACAGATTTCTATCATTTAGCAAGACCGGTAATGAAGTAAATCTACTTTTCCTTGCTATGGCGTGGGCGATTCATGCAAAATTTGACAATGTTCGAGCAGCATCAAACCTGGTAGAAAATTGGGGATCGAACTTGGGACGAAAATTCTTCCTGTTCGCATGCCGAGTTGGGTTGCAATGGTTGGTTCGATTATTATATCTTTGATGGGGGTTCTGCGTGTTCCTTCGCCCCATGCAAGGTATAAGCCCTTAAAATTAGTATCCTGACTTACCTGGAGTTCATTGTAAGTAATGAAAACCGGCTCTTGCTTCCTGACCAACAAACCCAGTGATTTGATTTCGATGCCGTCTTTCGTAATTCTGATTTCATCAGTCCATTGAACGCTGTTCTCGTTTTTCAAATGGTCGAGTAATCTGGCGTAAACGGCTTGGGTAAGATAATCTTTGAGCAGTCCGAGAGCACCGTCATTTGCGGAACGATCATTTTTGAAGAACTGAATTTTCTCGCCTTTTAGATTGGTTACCGTCAGGCTGCGCCAAGTTCCGATATAAAATCCGTTCGCGTATTGTGCTGACTTATTCAAGCTGAAACTATGAATGTTTTCGTAAAAGTCCGTCCATGTGTCGAACCAATGGATACATTCGAATCCGCGTTCCCAAACATGAAGATGAGAATTCCAACCATTGAGCCCAAGGGGAATGACAAGAAGAATGTAGAGCAATGAAAAGAAAACGGTCACGCCCCAAGGTTCATTCGTATTACGGAAAGCATGGATAATCGAAAGACTCCAAAGAATGGTCAAAACCAAAAACAAGATGGTATAAAACGGAGAATGATAGGAAGTGATAAATCGCCCCAAGCCGGATTTCAATATTTCATTCGAAACATGATTTTCTTGTTTTGTGATTTTTGCGGAAAGGTATTGATGTAGAATCCAGGCATTTTCCGTTCCGAGTGGAATTTGAAAAATCGGATAATCGTTTTCCTTTTTCCAAAGGAGCAAATTATTTTTGATTATTCTGAGATCGTCGATATTATTAAGTTTGATCTGGTGTTCGCTTTCTTTGTTTGTGTAAAGTAGTTGTTCGAAAGAAAGCTTCCAATTGCAGCCGGAAACTATGTTGCCTGCATTTAATGTTTCTTCTGCACGTTCCCATTGTTGTTCGGTAACGAGTTCGACAAAGGAAGCCAATTCGTCCGGTTGGTTGAAACGAAAAAATGTTTGCATTATAACTTTTCGATCTGGTAGAATCAGTGTTAGTCGTCGTTCGAGAAACTCGCTGCCCAGAACGAATGGTTGAATTTCGCGGATTGATAGGCTTGTCGATTGAATGTCCTCCATCCGGTATTCCGCCGAACCAAAGTAACTTCGAATGCGAAATCCGTTATCGGTTTTCTGAAACCATTGCCCACGTTGCCATACAGAGAATCGCCAAAGTTCCAATGGAATCCCGATTGCGGCGCAGATGATGAAATTATCGATATACCCACGGTGTAAACCTTTTTGAGCAATTGCTATTATCGTTATGATAAACATGAAAAGGCAGATGCCTCGTAATATCCAAACGACGACAAGCGTTCCATTGAACGTCAAACCGGAAATCTTGATGACTTTTTCCAATGAAGACATATCTTGAGCAGAAAATAATGGGTTTCGAGTAAAAGGGTTGTTGGTCTGTGGTTGATCCGAAGATTCTATACTCTTCACACTTTAAATTTCGGTTTTCGTTTCAGATACAATTATAAAATATGCTGGATTTTTAAGGATAAAATACATGTCGTGTATTCCTAAAAAACCGAATTTTCAAGTGTGA
>JAIRTV010000353.1 GCA_031254675.1 Planctomycetaceae bacterium
ATGAAAACACAACCTATTTTTATCAAAAACAAAAAGGAAAAAGTACAACAGTTGTATCGAGTGCGCCGACAACTCCTTCGACTTCTCCTCAAACGGATGATCCTTTCCTAAAATAAAAATTCAAAAATCCAAAACAACAAAAAGTCAGAGCAACCATAACAATTGCCCTGACTTTTTTTCGTGATGGTGAATAACAAACGGAATTCGGTACAAGTGCCGTCAATCGCACTGCCGAAAGCGATATGATTGATTTCGATTCGAATTTGAATAACCCGCAGGAGCAAAACGATGGCAATTGATTATTATGTTCTTTTTCCTTGCGAAGTCCGAAAGCAAGTCAGCGACACCGAACTCTTGAATATGGGGAAGGCGAAAAACAACTCCAATGCTGACAACGCTCTAGAAATTGTCTTTATACCGTTTTGCCCGTTCGAGCAATCCCTGATCTTTTGTCGTCGCAAGAACTTTGTCCAATGCCGCACCGAATGTCTCTTTATCGGAACGGCGTAAATCCGCGTGATGCGCCAAATCAAGAATAGAACGAATAACCGTATCCCGAAGTTCCGCATCGTCAAAATATTGCAACACGAATTTCAACGAATCCACATGCCGAACTTGTCCAACACGTTGAATAATCAAACGTTTTTCGTCAATACGAATAGCCTCATCAAAACCTTTGACAAGTAATGCGGTTTTTTCTTTGTCGTTAATTTTGATTTTGATCCGGTCATTCGGCAACGACACCACTCGCGCAAAACCACGAAGTGCGGCAATTCGATCCGTATTAGAAAAATCGTTGCTTTCCGCAACGAGAAGTAAATCGTTGGCAACTCGTCCATCCGGCCAATTACACATTGCCCTCAACGCCGCAGCGGATAATTCCGGTGTTGCCGACATTCCGGCATCAAGCGGACGCTTAAAAACACGATCAGTAATTTCCTTGATCGATTTTTCGTCTCCAATGCGACCAAGTAACGAAAACATCTCCGCATAATTCTTTTCCGTGCGTTTTTTCAAAACCGGTTCGGAATTACCATTGACCAGACGAGCAATAATTTGTTCCGCCTGATCGCGTTGACTTCGATCAGTAATCAATTCCCAAACAGTTATAAAATCATCAATATTTTCTTTTGTTGTAAGTTTTTCGGCAATTCGGATCAACGCCAAACGATTGGGCGTTTCAGCGGCTTTGGCTCGTTCCAAAAGAATCGGCAGAATCAAAGCGTTGTAACGTTGACTCAAAATATCGGCAATCACTTCAAATCGTCCGGCATCTTTTTCCGTTTTGAAACGTTCAAATAATTCTTCATCAAATCCCTTATCAATTATTTGCGACAAAATCTTTTTTGCCAATTCTTTGTTGCTTCCGTCGAAAACCTGATCAAGAAGAACCGGAATTTCCGATGTTCCGCCAAACGTACCCATTGCCCAAAGACCGGCGTTATAAAGTAATTCTTCCTTGCTTTTCAACGCATTGAGTGCATACGGAAGGTAACGTTTATCTTTTCGTACCGCTAAAGCAGCAAGTGTTTGGGCTTTTTCCTGATCGCTAAAATGATCGTACTTTTTCATCCATTCCGTTACGACATTTTCGTCCGCATACGGTAATCCTTGTGGCAATGCGGTTTCGTTGTTGGTTTTCTTGAGAATATCACGATCAAGGTTATGTTCCGCCAATGCGTCTTTGGCAAGTTGCGAATCGGATTTCTTCAATACTTCTGCTGCTTGATTGTCGGGAATAGTTGCCAATGCTCGTGCCGCTTCGTCGCGGACACGAATATTGTTATCATTAAGAAACTTGGCGAGGTGTTGAACGACAAGACTGTTACCAACAATTCCGAGTTGCCGAATGAGCCAAACTCGAGCTTCTACTGGAGCGTTGTTGTCTTCAATCGCCTTGAGCATTTCTTCACATGCCGTCAGGCAAAGGGGCGAATTGGCTCCAAGCGACCGACAATAAGTTTGCCAATCTTGTTGTGCTTTTTCGCGTTCCTGAAGGTTTTCGGAACCCAACTGATGGATTGGCGGCATTGTTTGTTTTGTTATTTCCGCAGCAAAAAGTCCGGAAACCAACACCACCATCAACACGAACACTGTTAAAAATCGAATTGTTTTCATTGTTTGTTTTGGGGGTTAAATTTTTAGAAATAGATTTACCTGAAACATAAACAATTTGTTCAAGTTAAAATCATCATCTTACAAAGCAATAAATTAGGAAAAAGTTACCATAATTCCATGCCAGAACCACAAAAGATAATATTTTAGCAATTAACTTTAGAAAATCTAGATGATCCTCTTTTGGCAAAACTTCCAAGTCTTCCCGTTTGGACATTCAGAAATAAAATGAATTGTAGCGCCTCTGTTAATTAGACTTTTTCTCTCACTTAACATGACCAACTATGCCCGATTTGGTATTATCCTGAATTTATTGCTTCCTTGTCTTTAAGTATTTGAAAACAAGGTATAAGGTGGATGATGTTGTCTCAAAGGTAGATGATGTTTCTAAAAGGTGGGTGATGTTTCGCCGAAGGGCTTTCACCCACCATCACGTCGGCGATAGCCGACTCACCCTTGTTTTCGGACAGCAATTTGTGTTGCCGAGTTGTTTGGAATTCAATTGCCAGCCGAACACAAGGGCAAGTTGCCTAACGGCAACGCAACCGTGGATGAAAATCCTTCGGCGAAAGGTTGCCCACCTGAAAAGAAAGGTTGACTCCTGTCTTAGGGAAGAGTTAGAGAAAATGTTTCATTAACTACTAAACTGTTGGCGTTACAAATTTCGAATCGCAATCCCAAACGAAGTTTGGTTTGTTATTCAAGATTCACGACTCCGCCGTCGGCAACATCACTAAGTTGGAGTAACGTTAATTTTTTATCATGTGAACCGGGCGGCGTGGTAATACTGATGGACATAACGGCACCGTCCCCAAACAAAAATTGGCAAATACCAGGATGCCAACTTCCAAAACCAGCAGTATCGGGTTCGGCTTTGGGTCGATCATTCGCTCCAAGAGCAAGACCATACGTGCCGGTATTGCCTCTGTTATGAAAAGCCCGAATATGCCAAGCATCACCCCAATTTCCACCAGTGGAATGTGAGTAAGCACAGTCTTGAGCATAACCATTTTCCGCAAGCGTTGCGGTATGACTTGTCCATGTTTGGAGATTATTTGTATTAACATGTTTTTCTCCAACAATAAACGTATTACTGGTTCCGTCGGTAAGACGAGCCATTGTATCGCGTGGAGTCCAG
>JAIRTV010000354.1 GCA_031254675.1 Planctomycetaceae bacterium
TTAAGCCAAACGAAGCCGTTGGAGCGTACTCCGAAGCCGCTGGAGCGTACTCTGAAACCGTTGGAGCGTACTCCGAAACCAATATAAAACCAAACAACACCAACAAAAATATTCGCCAAACTCTTGGAATGTTTTCTCTTTATAATTGGCAAATTCCCGAAAACAACACGTAATATCACAATCAATTGGGTACTTGACGATTTTATTTGAACACGGAAAACAAAGAAGATGCGGAATTTTTTTTATTTTTCTGTGTATTCAATGTTTTCTGAGTTCAATTTATTCATTGCGAAAAGAGTCATTGACAATAGCAAAGATGACCCAAAATACCGTGAATCCCATGCAACACCAATCACAAATAATTTTGCCGGTTTTCTCCATAACACGAAAAGGATTTACGTTGTTGGAACTTCTTTTGGTGTTGGCGTTGTTTGTGATTTTGGTTGGAATGCTTTGGAATATTATTTCGCTTTTTTCCAAAACTCAGACACAAGGAACACGATTGGCGGAGCGTTCGCAGTTGGTGCGTTCGTTGGCACAACTTTTGGAAGACGATCTCAAGGCAGCCATTCAAGACCCCATCAATCCGTTAACGGATTCGGTGGGCGATGATGATATTCGTCGTTTTGGTTTGAGTGGTCGTTCGCAGGAGTTGCGGATAGACGTGATTCAGACGAATCCGTTCCTCACCGCTCCAACCCAACCCCGCCAGGCTCGCTGGGGCGAAATACAAACCACAACACCACAAGCCGCCGAACTCAAAACAGTTTTTTACGACTTTCAACAACACAACGGTTTAACACGCCGCGAAATTGATTTCGAAACGCCGGACATCAACGCATTGGGAGTTGACGGAACAAATCTGCACGCTCCAGAAGTAGTGAGTTGTCGATTTCGGTATTACGATGGGAGGTCGTGGAGCGATTCGTGGGAAAGTTTGGAGCGTGGCGGGTTGCCGGTGGCAATCGAAATTGTCGTGCGTTTGTTGCCGCTCACCGAAGCAAAACGTTACCGTCACGAAGCAACCCCCAACGAAGAACTCAATACCGCCGTTTTACGCCTCCATCTTACGCCGCCAACAATAAATCGACTTGTTGTGTATATTCCGTCGTCGCCAATACGACAATTCGAATCATACCAAAGAAAAACACCAACACAAAAACAAAACTCATCAACCATAAACATCGTTTCGCAACCGTTACCGTCTTCTCCGTCGCTGACGATATTGCCGTTGTCTTCGCCAACACCGCAACAATTGCCGCCGCCCGAACCAAATAAACCACAACAATCCTGGATTCGCGGCTCACAACCCTAAAAAAATTCGGCAACAAACAATCGACCTCTTCTCCAACTCAATATCTCAAAACATGCCCAATTTAAACAATCACAAAAATAAGCATTTCAAATAAAATACCCCTGTACTAGGGAAAGGTTGAAAAAAAGGTCTCTCATCATGTCCTGTGGATTGACCAAAAAACAAAAGTTTGTTTCAAAAGTGTTTTAACATTCTAGGAAAGAGCAATTCATTACGAGACGCGCGGAATCTCATAACCTTTGCGTTGCTCTCTGGCAAGAAAAGATTGCGATTGGGCGTCGTCGGTTTTTTCGGTTTGCGGATCCCACCGAACCTCACGTCCCAAACGCGCCGAAATACCACAAAGATGACACGTGTTCATCGATTGAAGATGTGAAAAAACATCCGACACCGGCAAACCTCCCTCACGAATACAACGAATAAAATTCTGCTTGTGTCCCTCATGCGGTTTGCCCTTGTAAAGCGCAACATAATCCGTTTCCGGCAAAACCTTTTGAAGTTCCGGCATGTCCTTGTAAGACACCGATCTGTCCTTGTCCGTCAACTTGCCGCCAATCTCTTCAAACGGTTTGCCCTTAATTCGTCCACGACTCACGTGAATTTTGCCCTTCGTTCCCTCAAACATAATCCCATTGCCGTCAGGACTGTTACTCACCACATTCATCACCACTCCATTCGCAAACACACACTCAATATCAAATTTGTGCGAAACGTTGTAGCGGTCAGTCTCCGTCGGATAACCGTCTTTGAACGGCACCGGATGTTCGGCAAGAAGCGGATTAAAACGAATCGGTCCTTGACCCTCACCAATTTGGTCAATCGCCCAAAGTGCAATATCAATATGGTGCGCACCCCAATCCGTAAACTTACCACCCGAATATTCATACCACCAACGGTATTCATAATGTGTTCGGCTGTTTTTCGGCCAATTCTTTTTGCCCGCCAACTCGGTTGTCGCAATATAATCATACACCGGAACTTGTCCCGACCACATCTCGTAATCCAATTCTGTTGGAACTTCCGCCTTCGGAATCGCTCCGCAAACCGGAGAACCTCCAATATCACAAACAACCTTTTTAATATCACCCAGCAACCCCTTTTGTACCATCAGAATCGCCGTCATAAAACGCTCTTTTTCGCTCCGTTGTTGCGTGCCAACCTGAAACACTTTGCCATATTTCTTGGCAGCAGCACGAATCAACTGGTTCTCCTCAATCGTTAACGTCAACGGCTTCTGACAAAAAACATGTTTGCCCGCCATCAACGCTTCAATTGCAATCTTTGTGTGCCAATGATCCACCGTCACAATCGACACAACATCAATATCGTTCCGCTCAAGAATTTTGCGGTAATCCTTGTAACCGTCGGGATTGATTTTGTTACCGTTGGCGTCTTTCTTGCCAATATTCGGGTGATGCTGGGCTTCTTCAAGATGTTTGGCATCAACATCGCAAACCGCAACAATATCAACAAGACCGTTGAATCCGCTTGCGTCGCCCTTGCCCATGTCTCCAACACCAATACAACCCATCCGAAGTCGATCACTCAACGCTTGAGCTTTTACGGGTTGCGTGCTGGATAAAAAATAAGGAGTCAAGCCCACCCCAGCAAAACCAAGAGCAGACCGCTTCAAAAAATCACGACGTGAAGTCTTAGACATAAACATAGTTCCTTTACTAAAAAAATGAAACAGAAAAATGAAACAGAACGGAAATTTTTCATTCTGCTCTTTTGCCATACAAAGCCTCAAGACAAATTGACGACCACGATTCAAATGCCGAAAGGTCTTGCAACATGTCGCCAACCGGCACAAAACCGGATTCGATTAAATCCGGTTCGTTTGATGTAACATTCGGTTCGACCAGGTCAAAACAATGGACAATCCCCAAATGAACTCGTCCAACTTCGCTTTCGTCGTCGTTAATCAAACCGACACAATGTTCTGTAAATTCCGAACCGAGAACAACTTCTTCTCGCAATTCGCGTAGCATTCCTTCGCGGTAAAGATCGTGGTTGGGAACAGAAGCGTTGTGGTCGTCCAACGAAAGATGTCCGCCAACACCAATACTGCGTTTGCTGTGAAGTCGGCGTTCGCCCATGCCCTTGCCGCGAACATATTGAAACAACCGAACAAGACCATCAGTTCCGGTATGACTAAAAATCATGTACGGAATGAGTTGTTTGAAATTCGGATTTTGTTCGGCTTCGCTTCGCGGTTGAAACAAAACGTGTTCCGGCGAAAGCAACACACGACGATAACGTTCCGCATCACGGCAAAAACCTTGAAAATAACCAACCTCATGGAATAAAGTTGTTGGAACGACTAAGACTTGCTCTTCCATTGTGTCCAATAATCTGAAAAATTGTTATCCAACCATATCAAAAAGATCACAACCGAAAATATAATATAACCAACCCAAAAACGAAATTCAATCATCCTTCGTCAATTCGCTCGAAATTCCAAACGAAGTTTGGTTTGTTATTCAAGATTCACGACTCCACCGTCGGCAACATCACTAAGTTGGAGTAACGTTAATTTTTTATCGTGTGAACCGGGCGGCGTGGTAATACTGATGGACATAACGGCACCGTCCCCAAACAAAAATTGGCAAATACCAGGATGCCAACTTCCAAAACC
>JAIRTV010000462.1 GCA_031254675.1 Planctomycetaceae bacterium
TGAACGGTTGTTCCGGCGGGAATCATTGGCAACACGTGTTCCTGATACGGAATCACAATATCCAGCAAAAACGGATTCGGACTGTCAATCATTTGCCGAATTGCTTCGGGAAGTTG
This sequence comes from Planctomycetaceae bacterium, assembly GCA_031254675.1. Lineage (GTDB taxonomy): Bacteria > Planctomycetota > Planctomycetia > Pirellulales > Thermoguttaceae > WRKP01. The sequence goes on from JAIRTV010000462.1 coordinate 117, forward strand.
TGATTTGTCGGAAATATGTAACGCCTCCCAACCATAGCCTTTCGCAATTGCAACATAATCGGGATAACGTATCGCCGGACTAATTCCTGTTCCTTTACCGAATGTTTCAGGATGATCAATGGGTCCTAAATATGTTTGTGCGCGGTTCGATTTATGAAAACGGTCTTCCCATTGAACCACCATACCAAGATGTTGATTGTTCAAAAGCATCACTTTGACCGGAATTTTTTCACAATAACAAGTTGCCATTTCTTGAATATTCATCTGAAAACTGCCATCGCCGTCAATATCAACAACCAATTTGTCCGGACATCCAAGTTTTGCTCCCATTGCTGCCGGAAGTCCAAATCCCATCGTGCCAAGTCCCGCACTGGAAATCCATGTTCGCGGTTGTGCAAAACGATAATATTGTGTTGACCACATTTGGTGTTGACCAACTCCGGTAGCGATTATTGTTTCACGATCTTTCGTCGCCTTCCAAAGTTCTTCAATCGCGTATTGTGGTACGATATTCGGCGAATTGGTGTTGTAGGAAAGTGGCATTTCCGTTTTCCAATCATTGATTTTACGATGCCAATCCTTTAATTCCGTTGCCGGTTTGTACGATTTCAACCGATCAAGAACACCTTGCAAAACGGTTTTAACATCGCCGATAATTGGAAAATCTGTTTCTTTAACCTTATTGATTTCGGACGGGTCAATTTCAACATGAACAATAATGGCTTGTTTGGCAAATTCTGACGGTTTTCCCGTAACACGGTCATTAAACCGAACTCCCAACGCCAACAACAAATCACTTTCATAAACCGCGTGATTGGCATACGCCGTCCCGTGCATTCCAATCATTCCCAATGCCAATTCGTGATCACGCGGAAAAATCGACAATCCCATCATGGATGTTGTAACAGGAATTTGTGTTATATCCGCTAATTTCAAGAGTTCCGCCGCCGCGCCGGACGAAACAACTCCACCTCCGGCAAAAATAATCGGACGCTTCGCCTTTCGAATCACTTCAACAACAAGGTCAAGCAATTTATCCGACGGAATTTCTGCAACACCGCTATAACCGGGTAATTGCATTTCCGCATCGAAATTCGGAATACATTGAGAGATTTGAATATTTTTGGGAATATCAATCAATACAGGACCAGGTCGTCCTGTTGTTGCGATATGCACCGCTTCCCGAACAATCCGCGTCAAATCGTTCACATCGGTTACGAGATAATGGTGTTTCGTAATACTACGGCAAACTTCAACCATTGGCGTTTCTTGAAACGCATCACTTCCAATACAATCCGTACCAACTTGACCGGTAATAGCGATCATGGGAATACTATCCATTTTGGCATCGGCAATCGTTGTTACGAGATTTGTTGCACCGGGACCGCTGGTTGCCATGCACACACCGACACGCCCTGTTGCGCGTGCAAAACCTTGAGCCGCAAAACCGCCGCCTTGTTCGTTGCGTGGAAGAACAACCCGAAGTTTATCCCGAAATCGCGTCATTGCCTGATGTAGCGGAATACTAAAACCGCCCGGATACGCAAAAATGGTTGTAACGCCGTTGTTAATGAGCGATTGAATCAAAATATCCGCTCCGCTCATTTTGCCCTGAGACAGAATTGATTTTGCGTCGGACAGATTTTCATTGGTTGAATTTGACATAAAATTTCAGAAATGATAGTTAGGATAACTAGGAACAGGAATATTACAAAACATCGAATGGGGATTTCTAAAAATAGTAATCAGGTAGAATTTCCACGAAATAATTACCTAAAAGATTATTTTATTTGGTTTCAATCGAATGAAATAATCTTTCGCCGAAGTTCTTAGAAACGGCTAATAATACCGTAAACATGATATTTCTCAAGGGGTATTCTTATCAAATTTCCGGTGATATTTGGCGAATCTGACTTTACGGATTACAAAGCTTGCGTGAAATACGCAAAATTTAATGATTGGGTCTATTGACAAGATGGGGGTTTTATGTCAAATTTTTGGAGATGATTTAATGAAAATGATGTTTGGGTTGAAGTTTATTGTCTTCGATGTCGGAGCCAGACTCGAATGTCAATTTTCGTTTCCTCTTAAAAATTAGGAGTATCACGATGTTGAAAAAAATGATTTCTCTTTGTGTTGTGGTTGTTTTGGTTGCTTTTTTTGCCGTGCAAATTTCGGCAGAGGAGGCGGTTCAAGCAACTGCTCCGGTTGATGGTGTTGTCGTTGCGGAAGCCGTTAACGAATCGCCTTGTGGTTGTGCTGGTTCGCGGCTTGCTTTTGGAAAAGGGCTTTTTGCTTTCCGAAAGACGTTGCGTTGCTGTGAACCGGTTCCTTGTGTTCGGGTTCAGCCGGTTGAAATTGTGGAGCCGGAAGAAGTTGTACCAACCGATTTGGTACGAATTTCCGCATTTAAGAAATTGCGTCACGGTTTTGTCAAAACCCATGTTTGGGTGGAAAAGCAATGCTGTTGCAAAAAGCAATGCGAATGTGTGAAGCCGACGACTTGCGGTTGCCCCAAAACCTGTTCGGTTCAATGGGTTTCGTTTCCGGCTTACAAAAAGTTTGCACCTTGTGGTTTCCGCTGTGTTGAAGCGTGGAAACCGGTTCCCGCTTGTTGTAACGGGGAACTAGTCCAACCACAAACTCAAACACCATAAATAAGACAATCTAATTCGTTACACTATGTCTATTATCTACCGAGCTGGAAAATAAATTGGAAAACAGCAATGTTTCCGGCTTGGTAATATTTTAGTGGAGTTTGATGTTTTTTGGTGTTTTTTATTTTTAACCGCAAAGTGTTTCGCAAAGAATATTGATGATTTGACAATCTTGTGATTTTGCGGTTAAATCAAAAATCTCACTGAAATAATGACTCTAATAATTATCTCAATACCTGTACAGTGTAATTTAGATGCGTTGATTTGCGTGTCTTTTTGGTAGTCTATTTTTTGTTTTGTAATGGTAAAACCTTGCGTACTCTCTTCGTAAAGAACGTTTTTCGATTGTCCATTTTACCCAATTTGGACAAGTACGTGTTGCATGATGTCGCAGTTGCTCACTCACAATTATAAAATATGTTGGTACAGTCATTGAGGGCGTTTTTTTTTTAATACGTATTGTTTCCTTTGTCAAAAACCAAGTTGCCAGCAAACACAGTGTTACGTGATGATGCCAACCAATCCAACTTTGCACTTCGTATTCCGCAAGAATACCATCCTCTTCACCGATCAACTTGACTACCTGCGACACCATTCTATTACGCATCGCAAGATCGTCCCACGCTACTTCACCAAGAAAACATTGCAAACCACGTCGATCCTTCCCAAATCGATAGGCAATTGATTCCGTGTTTTTTCGTCTCAAATCAGAAAGCAATCCTTTGACGAACGTTGTTGCATTTTCACGGGTTTCGCTACGTGGCAAGCCGCGAAAATACGGCTCCAA
>JAIRTV010000451.1 GCA_031254675.1 Planctomycetaceae bacterium
ATGTTTCGGCGAAACATCACCTACCTTGTGGTGGGCGACCTTTCGCCGAAAGGTCGCGTCGGCGATAGCCGACTCGAACTCGTGTTCGGCTGGCAACCAGATTCCAAACCGCTTGGCAATACAAATTGCCGTCCGTAAACAGGGGCAGAATTGCCTTGCGGCAATGTGATGTTTCGGCGAAACATCACCCACCTTCTTTCGGCGAAAGGTCGCCTCCAACCTGTGCAGTTTGAACTCCAACCTGTGCAGGTTGAACTCCAATCTGTGCAGATTGAACACAAAACGTTGTCGATTTTGCTCTGGTTATTTACGTTTTGTGTTCAATTTGCAGCGCTATGGTTTCGCCGGAAATAACGACAAGGAAAAATTGTATCTTATTTTTTATCATTGTCAAATTGGGGAGAAGTTTTGTGGTGTGGTCAAACCTTCCGGCAAACAAAGTAGGCAACCTTGTAGTGAATAGTTAGTAGTGAATAGTGAATAGTTCGCAAGCGGAATTATTACCATTTTGGCAATAATTCCGCTTGCGGATTTCAACTATTCACTATTAACTATCAACTATTCACTACAAGAAACGCCCCGCCTCTGAGCATTCGGAAAATTTTTATCATTTCCGGAATAGCCTCGTTGTTTTTCCAACTCTTTAATGTTATACTAAATGCCGTAACTGTTTATCTCCCTCGTCAAGACAACAGCTTATTCCTTTTTCAGACCGAAAACCAATTGGTTTTCGCCCGTTTTTACCAATTTCAGATCGGAAACTTTGATATTGAGGAACATTTTATGAATAATGAGATTCAACAGATCCGCGATCAAGTTGCGGAACACACAGAAAAAATTCGACAGCTTAAAACAGAAGTCGCTCGAACAATTGTCGGTCAGGAAGCCATGATCAATGGTCTTTTTATTGGGCTTTTGACACACGGTCATATCCTGCTCGAAGGAGTTCCGGGACTCGCCAAAACCACCGCCATCAAATCACTCGCCGAAGCCATCTCAACAAAATTTCAACGCATTCAATTCACCCCCGATCTGTTGCCGGCAGACCTAATCGGAACAATGATTTACCTTCCCAGCGAAGGAACCTTCAAAACCCGAAAAGGTCCCATTTTTGCCAATTTCGTTCTCGCCGACGAAATCAACCGCGCCCCGTCCAAAGTACAATCAGCATTGCTCGAAGCAATGCAAGAACATCAGGTCACTATTGGCGACGAAACTTATCCGTTAGCCGGACTCTTTCTGGTTATGGCAACACAAAATCCCATCGAACAGGAAGGAACTTATCCCTTGCCCGAAGCACAGGTTGACCGGTTCATGCTGAAATTAAAAGTCGCGTACCCCGCTCGCGACGACGAACGGAAAATCCTCGACCGCGCCCTACTCAACGAACAAATCAAAAGTAATCCCGTCGTCTCCACCAATGATATCTTCGCCATGCAACAAGTTACAGAAAAAATTTATATCGACAACAGCATCAAAGATTATATTCTGTCAATTATTCGAGCAACCCGTTTTCCCGAAACAATGGGGCTCAAATCGTTGGAGCCAATGATCGAATTTGGCGCTTCGCCGCGGGCAACCATCTTTTTAGGAAAAGGCGCCAAAGCCTCCGCTTTTCTCGCCGGACGAGGTTATGTTACCCCGCAAGATGTCAAAGATATTGCGTTCAATGTGTTACGCCATCGCGTCATTTTAACCTACGAAGCCGAAGCCGAAGAAATGACCAGCGAAGATATTATCGCTCAAATTCTCGACACGATTCCGGTTCCCTAATTGTTTGCCCGTTTGCGATGGACATGTCTTTTCGGTTTTCCCTCAAACCGCATCTCCCCTTGAAAGGACAATGTCCCCGCTTAAAATAATGTCCCCAACGAAAATTCAACTCCTTTTTCAAATACCGTTTTGTTTACTTTAATTGAATTGCCGTTTTGAAACGACTTCCCTCCGGAAACGGACGGCAACAACTTTTTTCACAATTGATTTTTATAATGACTTCACATTGGATATCACAACGAGCCGGAACATTCGAAGCGTCCGGTATTCGCAAAGTTTTTGATCTTGCGGCGAATCTTCAGAATCCGATCAATCTTTCGATTGGGCAACCGGACTTCGATGTGCCGGAAAACGCACGGAAAACAATGATCGACGCCATCAACTCTGCCAAAGGCGGTTACACACCAACACAAGGTCTTGCCGTTTTCCGCGAAACACTTCAACACCGGATTGATGTTCAATACGGTCATGCAGATCGGTCTGTGTTTATTGTCAGCGGAACCAGTGGTGCGTTGGCGTTGGCGTTGCTTGTTACGGTTGACCCGGGCGATGAAGTAATCTTTTTTGACCCGTATTTCGTCATGTATGACGCATTGGTGCGAATGACCGGCGGCGTACCGGTTGCCGTGGATACGTATCCAAACTTTCAGTACGACATCCAACGCCTGGCGGACGCCATCACGCCAAAAACAAAAGCAATTATCTTAAACTCACCGGCAAACCCAAACGGTAAAGTCGCAACACGTGAAGAAGTCAAAGCAATCGCCGAACTCGCCAATAAACACAATGTTCTGCTTATCAGCGATGAAATTTACAAAACATTTTGCTATCAAGAATTTTCTTCTCCGGCGGAGTATAACCCCAATACATTGGTGTTGGATGGTTTTAGCAAATCGCATGGAATGCCGGGTTGGCGAGTTGGTTTTGTGCATGGTCCAAAAGAATTAATTGAGCAAATGCTCAAATTTCAACAATATACTTTTGTTTGTTCGCCGCATGTCGGGCAATTAGGGGCGTTGGCGGCGTTAGATATTGACATGACGCCTCAAATCGAAAGTTACCGCAAACGCCGCGACCTACTCTACAACGCTCTCAAAAACGATTACGAAATCAACAAACCGGAAGGAGCATTTTATATGTTCCCGAAAGCACCGTGGGGAACTGCTTCGGAATTTGTTGAAAAGGCAATTACGGAACATTCAATGTTAATCATACCGGGCAATGTTTTTAGCCAAAAAGATACGCATTTTCGTATCTCTTATTCCGCTTCCGAAACAACAATCCAACGTGGTATCGAAGCGTTCAAAAAATTGGCAAAAAAATCCTAAGCCGTCAATGTTAAGAAAATTTGTCCCCGCTGTAACAATCACTTGTAAGAATCATTTGTAACGACCACTCAGTAAACGCTCGAAAAAAAATGCTTAGCGTTCGCGAGAAGGCGTGTTCTTGTCGGTAAACGAAACGGACAATGTTTCGCCGAAAGATTTTGATTCATTATTGCATCGGTGAAAGTGTTTTTTGAATTACTGAAATTTTAGAGTACGGACAAAATTGTCATTCTTTAATTGTGCAAAATTTTACTCGCACAATAAAATAAATGACAACACTTTTTTTGAACAATTATGCTGAAACCGTTTTAAAATCCGCAAAGCTGAACACGGCAAGCGTAGCATCGCGAAGCGTTTGTTCAAGGGCGAAGCCTACCGCCCATACCGGCTTCGGTATACTAGCTTTGAACTATCCTACGATACCTAATATTTTTTAGGGGCAATAGGAACAATTGGAATGTTAGGGACAAGCAAAAAGATTAAAATTGAATTTGTGATTATGTTGGATATTTTTTGTTGTTCTCTAATTATTGGTAAATTTTTTTTGGTTATTTTCTGGTGTTTTGGGTGATGGATATTTTCTTTTATTTTGTTGTGAATCCGTTTAATTTGCAGCATACAATTAGTGCGTCGATTGCGCTTTTTGTGTTGTTGGATGTGATAGGCACGATTCCTGTGTTTCTTGCAATGCAAGAACGTGGGATGATGATACGTCCGTTTAAGGTTGCGTTTTATACGTTTTTGTTTATGACGTTATTTTTATTTGTTGGCAAGTGGATATTGCAGTTATTCAATGTTGACATATCATCGTTTGCGGCGGCGGGTGCGATTGTGGTTTTTATTATTTCGGTTGAGATGGTTTTCGGTGTCAGAATATTCAACAACGAACAAGCCGCAAATGAATCTGGTTCTTTTTTTCCTGTTGCGTTTCCGTTGATTGCCGGACCCGGCACGCTTACCGCTATACTCTCAATGCGAGCATCTTACGAACATGTTAATATTCAGATAGGGATTTTATTAAATGTGGTCATAATTTACTTGGCAATAAAATACATGAATGGCTTTCAACGAGTATTAGGTGTAGCAAATATTATAGTATTAAGAAAATTATTTGGTATAATTTTAATGGCAATGGCAGTCAAATTATTTACGTCAAATATTGCGAGCCTTGTAGGAACAACTATCGTAAAATAAACATTTCAGAAATTTTTAAAAATCTTTTTTGATCACAGCAGCAGAATAGGTGTTGCAGAAATTTATAGCAATTGCAGTATGATTTTGAATTATGACTACAAACAATTTATCGTTACAAAAAACAGCTCACGACAATAACGACAACAAAAAACTCAATATTCTCCTTACCAATGACGACGGTATTTATGCGCCTGGGCTTGCAGCGATGGCGCAGGCGTTGCGGCGGTTGGGCAATGTTTATGTGGTTGCGCCGTTGCGTGAGCAGAGTGGTGTTTCGCATTCAATTACATTTCTTACGCCGCTCACGGTTAAAAATGTATTTGTTGATGAGGTGCATTGGGGTTGGGCGGTTGATGGTAGTCCTGCGGATTGTGTTAAGTTGGGTACGGCGGAAATATTGCCGGAGTTACCGGATTTGATTGTTAGCGGGATCAATTGTGGGTTGAATGCGGGGATAAATGTTTTGTATTCGGGAACGGTTGCGGCGGCGATTGAGGGCGCGTTTTATGGAATTACAAGTTTCGCAGTCTCGCTAGAATACAACGAAAATGAACCTTTTCACAGAGCCGCAGAAATCGCAGCAAATGTAATTGAAGAAGTCCTACAAAAAATTGACCAAGATAAAAACAATAAACAAAAAACCAAAAATAATGCCACCAACACCACTATTGCCGAATCGAATGAAT
>JAIRTV010000455.1 GCA_031254675.1 Planctomycetaceae bacterium
ATGTTTCGGCGAAACATCACCCACCTTCTTGCCACCAACAACGTTAAACGAGGTGGGCAACGTTTCGACGAAACATTGCCCACCTTTGGATTATTTATCTTTTGGCGTTTCAAATAACAATTCCACTGATATGATATATTACCAATAAAAGTACACAATAGGCAAACTTCACAGAACATTCAACAAAAGATGGATTTTGTATCATTATTTTTTGTTATCAATATCCCATTCGTCGCCGAATACCCAATCCGCATCAGTGAACGCATCTTCGGCTCTTGCCCACGACGCTTCATCATTCCATGAAATTGTTACAGTTCGTCCGGCGTTGCGTTCTTCACGGAGTAATTGAAGGAGTTGTTCGTTTAGATGCCATGATTCGTTTGTTTTTTTTCCGCTCTTAATTTGTTTTCGTGTCAATGGCAAACGAAACAAACTGCCGTCACGATCATCTTGAGGATAAAAAACAACCAAACCATCTTTCGGTTCTTCCGTTAGGAAAAAAACTGCCAAACTTGGTGCTGTTTCTGAAACGGAATGTATTGTCGATGTTGTCGATTCTGTCCGCAACCTCATTCCTTCAAGCAACCGAACTATCGTAACAATTTGCATTTGTTTTGCCGCAGAATCAGTCGAATTTTCGTACAATGACGCTGCTGACCGGACAATCAAATCACTAATTCGCCGAATAAATGGTCGTGTAAACGGACGCGAAACCGATTGTGCCATGAAAAAGCCCAACGGTTGTATCAACAACGGCAAATCGCGTCGCAAGGATTGAAAATCCGATTCTTCCAAAGCATTATTGACCAACAATTCCGCACAAAATAATCGTAACTCCAACGTTTCTCGACGTGTTGCGTCGGTATTTGCCGGATTGCCCGGAATGGTAAACTGTTGCAAAAATTGCCGAAGAAGACGTTTACGTTCTGTTGATGATTGGGGATTTTTCCGGTAAGCCAGCAACGCCTCCGCAACCTGACGAATTAACTCATTGCGAAGTGTTACCACGGATTGATTTTGTTTTTGTGCGTTAAGTTCAGTGAGTATTTGTTCGGCATTTTCTATTTTTTCCTGAAGCAAAAGTGCGATTGCTTGTTTGTATTGCATTGCTTGGATTTCCGCAGTCCATTCATAAAATTGTGCGGCTTCTTTATAAAGTTGGGTCATTTCGTTCAATCGTCCCTGACCAACTCCCGAAGCCGCTCCACTGTACAAGGTACAATCCGCCAAACGTTCACGTGTATTCGCTGCCCGTTCACGAAGTTTTGTTTCTAAACGCCAGATTCCCGCCAACGATTGAGGCGAACGAGTTTGTTTCAAAATGTCCTGAATTTTTTGGAGTTCGTCATCAATCAATGTTAATGTGTTACGATATTCTTCAATAGCGCGGTCGGTATTACCAAGATACCGTAACGTCATGGCGCGTCCATGGAGATCGTGCAGAAAGTGAATATACGCTCTTTGATTTTTTGATTCGCGGTAGTTTGCCGCACGAACAAGCAACGCTTCTCCGAATTGTTTTTCCGCTTCGATAACTTTCCATTGATCCAATAAACTCCAGGCGTATTGTTCCGCCAAATAAGCCGCCAACGGATGAATTCTGTTACGATCCTTGTCGCGAAGCAATGTCTCCCGTCCTCGAACAAACAAAGTATCATCGTATAAACCGGCATTTGTACAAAGTGTTCCATGAGCGGCTCGCAGTTCGGCGATAAACAAAGGACTAATCCGTTCACCGGTTTTACGTTGTTGCGAAACGGTTTCAAATTTTTGAATCGCTTTAGCATAATTATTGGTTGCCAGATATTCCAGACGCGCCGAGTCGGACAAGCACAGAAATTCCAAACGCCGCGATACAATATTAGCATGATTAAATTCCGCACGGTATTGTTCCAAAGCGTCCGCGTAATGTTTTTCTGCAACAACCGCACGTTCATGGTCATGATAAAAATCCGCGAGTTTATGTTCCAATAACGCTTGCGTGTGCAACTCAACGCCTCGCCGCAATTGATTTTCCGTGCTGTCTAACGGTGTTGTGGGCGATAATTTTTTATCCGGCAAATTCATTTTTGACACATTTGTTTTCGATACATTTGATACATAAATATCCAACAATTCTTGATAGAATTTTTTTGAATCGGTTTTAGAATTGGCATCATCATATTTTTTGAGTTTTTCGACGAGTTCCCATTCGTGCGGTGCCAGATCGTTCTGAAATTTTTGCACGAGATTCCAAAGCCAGTGACGTACTGCCGGAATATTCGGATCATAATATTTGTCTGTTTCCCAATCATCACCAAACGTTTTTTTAAGATCATCCGTTTCGTCGATTTTTTTGATCAATAATTCGCGAACAAACGGCAAAAACCATGGAGTTTCTTCAAACCACCACGAACCATTCAAACCCGGAAGTTGCGCTAAATCGGTCTGAATTAAAATTCGTTGATCTTGTAACGGCGTTGTCGTTTTGGCAACAGGAGCGGAATCCGGTTGCCGGTTTGAGGCAAACCATGTTGGCAAGGAATCATACCGAAACACAATCGACGCAACGATAACCGCAGTAACAACAACAGCAAGAACAAAAATCGCAACAGATTTTTTCGTTACAGTAAAAGGCAGTTGAAAGTTCGCGAAACGATTTTGAGTAATCGCTTTCGTTTGAAGCGTGTCCGAAGTTCCACGAATTTTACCGGTGGAACCGGGCGTGTGATGCACGCCGCCAGGAAGTTCGTGATCAATCAAACCGAGTAATGCATCAAAAGATGTAAACGGTTGTAGCGCGTCGGCAAATTCAAACGGCGTTTGAAAACGTTCTTCCGGGTCTTTGGCAAGTGATTTTTGCAACACGATTTCAAGTCCGGCAGGAATATCCGTTACTATTTTTCGGATCGCCGGAACTTCACCAACAATATGCGCCATCAATTTTTTTCGCGTTGTGTCGTAACGAGAACCGGTATAAGGAGGTTTGCCGGTTAAAAGAAAATAGAGCGTACAACCAAGACTGTACAAATCCGCACGAATATCCACATCGCCGGCACTTTCACATTGTTCCGGCGAAATATAATCAATCGTTCCAATTGTTGTTCCGGCAATTGTCAGCGACGTATTGTAATCGGTGGAACGTTGCTCTGCCAAAAATTTGCCAAGTCCCAGATCAAGAATTTTAACAGTTCCGCGTCGGTCAATCATGAGATTCGCCGGTTTAATATCGCGGTGAACAAGATTAAATTCGTGAGCGTGTTGCAATCCAAGAGCCGCTTGCCGAATTGCTTCACACGCCGCACCAATCGGAAATACCGGTTTGGTCAATACAACTGTTTTTGTTACTGTTGAAGAAGAAATACGAGACGAAAAACCAAACGATGGTTTTTGTATCGGATAAACCGGCGTTCTTGTTTCATCAATGATTGGAGAATTTGTTCCATTTTTATTTTCGTTTCTGTTTTCAATTCCGTCCTCAATATCGTTTTCAATTCTATTTTCGTTTCTATTTTCGGACTTCATTTCTTTCCGAAGATTATCGCAAAGGCGTTGCAATGTTATGCCGTCGATAAATTCCATAACAAGATAATGAGCTCCGTCGTTTTCTCCCGCATTTAAGGCGCGAACGATATTGGGATGGTTCAATCCGCCGATCAGTTGCATTTCGCGACGAAAACGCCCAACCGCTTGCGAATCATTGAGAAGCGTTTGTGACAACACTTTAATAGCAACTGTTTGATTCAAAAGTTTTTGACGCGCTTTGTAAACGATTCCCATTCCGCCATGTCCGAGTTCTTCGAGAATTTCGTAATCGCCGATTTGACGAAGTCGGACAATACGACGAACGATGGAATTGATGAGTTCATTGTGTTCGGGAAAACGCTTGTTGAATGACTCTTGAAGTTGTAATAAAGAAGAATTGCTCTCTCCTTTTCCCGCAACCAATTCGATTTCGATTTCGAGCAATTCAGACAACAATTTTAATCGGTGTTCTGTGTCCACCCGATTCAGAAAATCTTCGATCCGCACAGATTCCCCGTTCCGCAACGCGGCTTCAAATTCATCGCAAAGATCATCGATTTGCTGTAAATCCATTATTGTTTGTGAATAGTTGGCACTTATTCAGTGAAATTGTCAAGGAAAATAGAAAAACATAATTTGAAACGAAAAACAGTGTTTTCAAGTATCGGCACACGTATGGGAAAGTGTATTTGTTAAGTGTCATCGTTGAAGTATCTTCATTTTTATAACAATAGATGATGAACAATATTGAAGTTTCGCAATCGGTTTATTAATTTCGTAACTTAAAAACGTCACTCAAAAAGTTTCAATGGCATCGGCAACTTGGCGACGGATTTCATAAATTTTGTGCGGATTAGGCAATATTTTCGATGAAAACCGTCCAATCGGCGAAGGACAATCAACCATTGATTTTGCCGATTCCAAAATCGCTTCTATTTTTGAAACGTCTTTTCCTGACTTTTTCGCCTTTTCAATAAGTTGTTCGAGCATGTAAAAATATTCACTATCCTCAATTCCTTCACGTGCTTGAGCGAATCGAATCGACGTAACAATTTTGTCTGAACCAATCGGTTGCCCCGGATAAATCATGTAACCATCACCATTCGGATAACGAACCCAATAATATTCGCCCGGTGTTGAACTTTGATAAATGTACGCATGAGAACCATATTGATACGGATTATAAGTCAGCCACGCGATTCTCCAAAATTCATAGGCATCCGCTCCATATTTGAAGCAATAATAAGGCAAAAGACGTTCAATCGCACAGTACGGCGTGTCCAAACATAACATGCCATCGGTTGTAAACCATATTTTTGAACCTTGTTGCTTAATTTCGTTCATTTTTTCAATCGGCACAATACCATAATGACCAATCCCCCAAATATCCAACGAATCCGACCACTCAGGAACATAACGCCAAGTACTTGAATAAATTGGAATTTTCGGATCAACCTCGTGAATCATTTCACAAACCGCTTTCATTTGAACAATAATATTTTGTGTCCAAAAATTCGGCTCATCAGAAACAAACAGCACAAATCTCTCTGACCAACCTTTTTCTTGAATATGGTTCCAAAATTCCCGAAGATATGACTGATAACGTTCTTTATATTCGGGACGGAGTTGCGAAAAATCAGCGTCCTTAAAAGGGAACTCGCCGGAATACGGTTGCTCACCGAAAAATTGTTTCGGCGGATGTCCCCAACCAAAAATGTACAAAACCATCGGAGCATAAAGTAATCGGACTTTTTGTTCGTTAATATACCATGTTGCCGCTTTATCAAATTCCGTCCAGTCAAATAGAAATTTTCCATTTTTCAATTCAACTTTTGGTGAAATATTAATCGTATCGGGAACAAGTCGATTGTCCGTCATTTGTTCACGGATTTCTCTATTGAAATCCTCAAGCGGTTTTCCCAAAAATTTTGAACTGTTCGGACCATAAAGTGCCGAAATATGATTTTCGTCCGGCAATGTAAATTTCCGAACAGTAAATTTAATTTGTTTTTCGTACACGATTTTGCCGTCACCTGTATCCAATAATTCGACTTTACCTAAATAATCGCCTGGCGGAGCATTTTTGGGAATTGACCATGTAATCCATGCGGCTTGTGTTTGATTCGGTTGTAACGTTAATGTGTCTGTTGGTAAAAGCGGATCCGACCAAAGACCCGACCAACCATCACAATCTGGAGCAGAAGTTGGTGTTTTACGATACCATTTTTCAATTTTTGTAATATAATAATTTGTCGGATAATCAACTGGAACGTAACCGACAACATTGATTTCAAAACGATTCAAAACGAAATCAACACGAGGAGCTTTCAACTCATTACGGAAAATAGAACGCGGCGGCGTAACACGAATTTGAAGTGTTTTTGCGGTTCGGCTTCGTAACGCTAATTGAATTGGTTCTTTTTCGTTTCGCGCCGCTTCAACATGTAAAAATTCCGGTTCAGATGCAGTTGGCGATAAAATTGTTTGCGGAAATACTTTAACAATAGCCGGAACTTGCCAGACAAGCGGTTTTTCGTCCGGTAATGAACAAAAACTTTCACGTTCAATCTGTTGCGCAAAAAGACCATCAAATACGGAAATATTATCGTGCCAAAGAGTTCCGGTGGAATTCGTCGTCAGATGAATTGTCATAAACCGTGCATCCGGCGGCGATTGGAACACTTCGGCAACTCGTGTCCAGTTGGTTATTTCCGAAACATCTTGATTGAGCGACGTCATCGAACCGTTTTGCGTCAACGCCCCGTCGGCAGTGTGAAAGTGAAGATGAATCCGCGCTGTTGTATTTTTTGTACGCAACCAACCTTGTACAAGATACGTGTGATTCGGTTCAATCGAAATTCGTTGCGTCCAACCTCGCCATCGAACCGGAACATTGTCATCAACATCAAGCCGCGCGCAACGTTTTCCAAAACGAACAAGATCCGGCGATGTTTCCAGTGAATATCGTACACCTTCCGGTGGATTGTTCTCGTTGCGCAACCAATCAGGCGGATAATCGTTTGGCGATTCTTTTTCAAAGTTACCGTTTTTCACAAGGTTTGGCAAATCCGCAAAAGGATCAATCGTTAATTGCAATTCGGGATGTGCCGTGTCGGTTGTTTTGCCGAGTGCATTTTGTTGAAAATTCAGACCGTGTGGAATTTTTGTTTCGTCGAATCGATAATAAACGTTGAAATATTTCACCGTTTTAGCCGGAACAGTAATTTGAGCGGAAATCTGTTGATTTTCCGCATCAAGCAATGTTACAGGAATACGATTTCCGGTGTCATCAAGAAATAAATCAGTTAATGTTCCCAAAAGTCCGTGAGCCAATGTCCCGCGAAGCGTCATCAAAACCGGAACATTATTCATCGGTTTGTCCGAAGTATTGATGATACGAAATATCGAACGACAAATATAATTGTTATCAATTTTGGAGACGATCTCAGTGTCAACCGAATCAGCAGAAATAATTTTGTACGGACTATTTTGAATTTTACCAATATGAATATTCGGAACAATATCGGTCGTTAATTTTTCAAATGAAACGTCGTCGAACCATGCCGTTCCGGTTCCGTAAAGAACGGTTCCGATTGTCGCCGACACCGCTTCAGGCGGAGCGGTAAATTCAAAAGTAATTTCTCTCCAATCGAATGTTCCGTTTCCGGCATCACGTACAGAATTGATAATTTGTGCGTTTTTTTCGTTACCAACGTGGAGAAACCAGCCGGCTTTGCCTGCAACATTTTCACCACGAACCCACGCCGAAAAACGGTATTTTGTACCGCCTATTACAGGAAATCCGCTTTGACGTACGGCAAACCAACTTGGTTCGGCTCCCGATTTGATCACCGTTTTGAGCATTTTCGTACCGGAATGAGGTTTGACCAATGTTTTGCTATCAGAAACGTTACCAAAATTTTGATTGGATGGTTCGCCTATTTTTTCAGCAGATTTTTTCTCTGATTCGTCACTAATCCAAAAATGTTGGCGGGTGTTATCGTTTGGGTCGGCGTTCCAACCGTCCGGCATGTTATCGTTACCGTATTCGAAATCACCGTTAAAAAAATCCGGCTTTGTTTCAAGATAATCAGGAACAATTTTCGCTTTTTCGTTTCCGAAATAAACAAAAAATGTCGCTGTTTTTCCTGCTTCACATTCTACAGGAATAGTAAGATTTCCGTCTTGGGGAAACGAACCGGTCAAAAGTTGTTTGCCGGAAGCAGAATAAACAGCAAAGAGCAACTCTTGTCCTTTTTCGCTTGTTACGCGAATTTCTTCAATGTTCAAATTGATGTTTTTAAAATCAATATTGTTAACAATGTTGTTAAACGGTACAGAAATCGGTTTACCCAATAGGGGCGTTTCAGTACGATTTTCGATAGACACGGGAATTCGGTATGTCCAATCACCGCCACCGTCAAAAACAAGCGATGTTGACCACGCCGTTTCTTCCGCAATAGAAAAATTCGCAACAGAAAAAATTCCAAAAACGCAAAGTAGTACAGCTAATAAAATTTGTTTCATTTTTAGTTAATTGTTAATATCCTTTTGAATATAGTGTTATAATTTTTTTCTTCCAAAAATTATTTTAAAATGACGACATTATTTTCACGGTCAACCCCAAATTTTGCTGAATACAGACTCTTTTTATACGAATCTCTCGTTCTCTTAGATGAAAAAATTTTTTACTAAACATTATTAAAACTTATCATTGTGTTTTCGTCAATCAGGTGAAAGTTAGAAAAAGTTCTTGCAAAGCATCATGTCGAACATCTTCACGCCGGTATTCATACCGGTATTGACGTTGGTCGAGATTCTTTTTTTGTTGTGAAACACGCAGAACAATTGTGGATTTTCTGTTTGTTTGAGTATTTGGGCGAATTTCGTTTTGACTTTAATTTTATCTTTATCACAACAAATAAATCAGAGATCAATTGACATTATTTTGTTTTGCCATTAAATTTATAAACATATTTTTCCGTCAAACGGCTAATCGTTGTGCAATAATCAGAAAAATTAGGTTTATTCCTCAAACCGCACAATCGCAGAATCATGACGAAAAATAAGATTGACAGTAAGTTACAATATTTCCAATGCCCAATGTTATGAGAAAATTTGATATTTTTTCTCATTTTATATTTTCCCTATTTTCTTAACAATCAAGGAGTTTTCGCATGAAAATCAAGATGTTTCGTATTTTCACATTGTTTATTTCTTTTTTGCTGTTTCCATTTTTTGCTGAGGCAGTGGAGCCGTTGACGCGACCGGTGAAGGCGATTATTTTGCCGGAAGGAGCGTTACATCCTGACGGTATGACTGTGAACCCCAAAACCGGAGATATTATTCTTGCGGTTCCTGTGGTTGGCGATAAGGGCAATGCGTGGCTGTTGAAAATTGACGCGGAAGACAATGTATCAAATTATTTCGAACTTCCCGCTCATCCCGAAACCGGTCGTGTTACGCCGCTTGGTATTGCGTTTGGACCGGACGACAATCTTTATGTTGCCGACAGTCAGTGTTTGGGCGGCAATCCGAATCACAAATCGCGTTTACTTCGTGTGGTGCATGAAGAAGGAAAACCGGTTCGGACGGAAGTATTAGTTACAGGAATCACGCAAGCCAATGGGCTTGAAATTTTCGACGACAAAATTTATGTTGCGGAAACGCAGGTAGATCCGGCGATTGTCGAAATGCCGATGACCAGCGGAGTTTTTTGTTTTGATCTTTCGGAATTTAAGGGCGAACTTCAAGTTGTTCGTCGCGGACGTTATCGCACACACGCTCCGGGACCGCCGCCGGTTTTGCATGTATTACCGTATCAAAAAGATCCGCATTTCGTTTTCAGTTTCCAAACGGCGGACGCTGACCGTAACGGACAACAAAAAGTTGGAGCAAACGGAATTGGACTTTCGAAAGACGGATTACTTTATGTTGCTAATTTTGGCGACAAAAAAATTATTGAGGTTAAACTGGCAAAAGACGGCAAAACAGTGATTTCGAGCCGTGATCTTAACGACGGCAAAGGTCCGAATGAAAGTGTTGACGGGCTTAAAGTTTGTCCGAAGGGTTATCTTTTTTTTGCCGATTACGTTGGCAACGCGGTTTGTGTAACCAATCCGGCAAACGGCAAAACGGTGTTGATTGCCAAGAATCCGACGAATCCCGACGCCGAAGCCAAAAAGAATGGAGCTCTTGACCGTTGTTCGGAAGTGTGTTTGCGCGGCACCAAACTTTATGTTGCCAATATTGATCTCGAAGACAACAACGCTCCGCATACTGTTAGTGTTATTGATCTGTCTGAAATTGATTTCGACGCTTTGCTGAAATAAACCTGTTACGTTATGAACACGGAACACACAGATCACACGGAAAAAGAATTACAAAAATTCCGCGTTCTTCTGCGATTTCCGTGTTCAAAAACCAAATTGAAAGTATGCGGAATAGGAACGGGAATTTCATTGAAATAGTTGTATAAAAATTGTATCGTCTAATAGGCTTCTCACATTTGAAAAATTTTTACATTTTTGTTATTATTAACATATCCACGATTCGCGATCATTATGTTACTTACGATTTCGGTTATTTTGTTTTTTATAATCATTATTGTTGATCTTGTTCATTATGGTGCCTTGTATCTTTTTTTGAAGGGGATTCGGCGTAACGAATGGACAACACCTTCCAGTGAATTTGTTCCGAAAACAATGGTGTTGCTGACACTTCGCGGTGTTGATCCGTTTTTGAAGCGTTGTCTGGAAGGATTATTAAAACAGAATTATCCGAATTACGGTATTCGTTTAATATTTGATCATCCTGATGATTCGGCGTTACCGGTTGCGCGTGATATTGTGGAAACTTGCGGAGCGGATCATGTTGAATTTATTGTCGTTGACGAACATTTTGAAACGTGTACGTTAAAATGTAATTCCTTATATCATGCGGTTGTTTCCCTTGATCCGTCTTATGAGGTTGTTGTGATTCTTGATGCGGATACCAATCCGCACCCGAATTGGTTACGACAATTAGTGGAACCGCTTTCCGATCCGCAATTTGCAGCGTCAACCGGTCAACGTTGGTACATTCCCGACACGCCCAATGCGGGTTCGTTGGTGCGTTATCTTTGGAATGCGGCGGCGGTTGTCCAGTTGTATCTTTATCGAATTGCGTGGGGCGGTTCGCTGGCACTTCGGCGCGATTTGTTTACTCAAGGAAATCTTTTAGAATCATGGAAAACCGCCTTCACCGATGATGCCGCGATTGCAGAAAGTGTCAAACGAGTTGGAAGCAAAACCGCTTTTGTCCCATCGTTATTCATGGTAAACCGCGAAACGTGTACACTTAAATCGTTTCATCGTTGGGTGAAACGCCAACTCCTTTGTGCCAAGTTACACCATCCGGCGTGGAACGCGGTCGCGTTTCAGGGAATATTGATTACGTTACCGTTATTGATTTGCATGAGTCTTTTAGTTACAGGATTCGTCTGTTGGGAAAAATCGTTACTCTACTGGAATTTGGGAACGCTCGCAGTTTACTGGGGCGGCGTGTTCGGAACATTACCAATCATGGAACAGGCAATCCGAAAACGATTACGTCAACGTCAAGAAATAGTAAAACCATGGACAACCGGATTGATCATTCGTGTTTTGTCGTTAATTCCTGTGACTCAAATTGTTTACACGTCTGCGTTGATTCAACTTTATTTTCTGCAACGTGTTGAGTGGCGCGGTGTTGAATATAAAATTGGTCCCGGAAAACAGGTACACCTCATCGAGTACAAACCTTACAAAGATCGCGGTCACACCGAAAATAATTCCCAATCCATTTAAACCGCAACTATTTCCATAACGTTTTATTTTTTTCTATTGAAATTAAATAAGACGAAAATTATTATTGACGTAAAATCTGCACGCTCTGCAAATAACACAGATAATACGACAAAAAAACGAAGAGCGGAAAGTCCATGATTTACACGACTTTCCGTTCTCCGCTCAAATTTATTGATACATAATTATTGTTGCGACACGAATCGAATGCGGTTTACGGAATCAGGGCAACCGCACCGCCGACAGCAGCGGCTTCGAACAAGACGGCACGAACCGAAACCGGAAACGGATCAAGCATGTACGGTGCACAATTTCCGACACGATAATGACCCAACGTGTAAACACATTCGCCCGGCGGAGTAATTCCCATTTTGTACGGTAATAACGGAACCGTTAGGAAAAATTTTGCGCCGGAAATAACCGGTTGCAAAAACGGACACACCGAATGACCGTAGCGTTCCAATTGAACATCTTCAAAATAAGCTGCCTTCGTACACACTCCCGAAGCTTTCCATTGATAACAAGTTTGCGAAAAATGACGACCATTGTACGTTGTGGTAATCAACGGACATTCTTTCGGCAATTCACCCGGCATCGGACGAATATCAAACGAAATATCTCTAATTGATTTAAATCCGGCTTTATCGGGACAAATAATTCCACGATTCGAACTACCGGAAATTAACGTATCATTTGGAATTGGTGCTGGTGTTGTTCCGCCGGATTGGGCGGTTACATCCGTCTGAATGGTTGGAGTTTTGAGTTCGGTTGGAGTTGGTTTCGGTAACTTCGGCGTTGGTACGGTTGCAGCGGAAGAATGATTCTGTTGCTGTTGTGTTGCGGAATTTGTTGTTGTTTCTTGAGCGTGACCAAACGACGAAGGCGAATTGGTTGGAACTAACGGAGTTGATGTTGCACCTGCGGGCGGTGTTTTACTTTGCGGACGTTTTTCGGGATAGATTAAATCCTGTTGCGCCGGAGTCAACGGAGTTTCCTGATTGGGTTGCGGCTGTTGATATTGAACTTGCCGAATACCGGAAGATTGATAACTCACCGCAATCGGTTGATTCATCGTGATCACTCCGCTAACAGGTTTGGCAAGCGTTTTAGGATTTGCCCAGTGGAGATTCCGGCTGGTTGTGATATTGCCGTCACTTTTACTCCATTGAGACGAATCCGCTAAAACCGAAATTGTTTGTAACGAAAAACAAACAATTATTGTCAGAATCACATTGGAAATGGGATAAATTTTCATTGAACTGGGCTCCTTCCCGATTTTTATAGGCGTAATCGTAAGCGGTTCGGCTTAACGATTACTCAACTTGTTTATAATTACTCGCTACTGTAATTGGGTGCTTCCTGCGTGATAACAATATCGTGAGGATGATTTTCTTTTCCGCTTGCCGGTGAAATTCGGATAAATCGTGATTTTGTCCGAAGTTCTTCAATTGTTTTTGTTCCGCAATATCCCATTCCCGCCCGCAGTCCGCCGACTAATTGGTACACGAATGGTCCCAATTGACCTTTGTAAGCGACACGTCCTTCCACTCCTTCGGGCACTAATTTATCTGGTGTTGTTCCTTTGGCGTGACGGTAACGATCACTGGAGCCTTGAATCATTGCGCCCATTGATCCCATTCCGCGGTAACTTTTATAGGTTCGTCCCTGATACAAAATCAAGTCTCCCGGACTTTCTTCGAGTCCGGCGAACAAACCTCCAATCATAACGGCGTGGGCTCCAGCGGCAATCGCTTTCGTAATATCGCCGGAATAACGAATTCCGCCGTCCGCAATAACGGAAATCCCTGTTCCTTTGAGGGCGTTGGCGGCGCGGGCAATAGCGGTGATTTGCGGCACTCCAACTCCCGAAACAACTCGCGTCGTACAAATGGAACCAGGTCCAATACCAACTTTAACGGCATCGGCACCTGCGTTTGCTAAGGAAGTTGCGCCTTCTGCTGTTGCCACATTTCCAGCCACCACATCAATATTGTATCGTTTTTTTATTTGGCGAATTGTTTCGAGAACATTGGCGGAATGACCATGCGCACTATCCACAACAAGTAAGTCAACATCTTGTTTTACCAACCGTTCAACTCGTTCTTCATCCAAAACACCAACTGCCGCTCCCACTCGTAATCGACCTTGCTCATCTTTGCAGGCACGCGGAAAACACCGCATTTTGTCAATATCTTTGATTGTAATAAGACCTGTCAATCTATACGAATCGTCAACCAAGAGTAATTTCTCTACTTTTTTTTCCATTAAAATTTTTTCTGCTTGATCGAGGGTGACGTTACCTGTTGCGGTGACAAGGTTTCCGGTGGTCATCACTTCTGAAATTTTTATCTCACGATTTTCGAGAAAACGTAAATCGCGGCGGGTTAAAATTCCGCAAAGTCTCCCATCTTCCTGAATTACCGGAACGCCCGAGACATTTTGCTGATCCATAATTGTTTGTGCGGCTTCGACGGTGGCGGTTGGAGGCAAGGTTGCCGGATGGCGAATAATTCCGTTGGCGCTTCGTTTGACTTTGGCGACTTCTTCGGCTTGATCATCGATGGAGAGATTTTTGTGAACAATACCGATTCCGCCTTCCTGCGCCAACGCAATAGCCATTTCGGACTTTGTTACCGTGTCCATTGGCGAACTCATCAGCGGAACCGTTAATCGGATTCGTCGTGTCATTTGTGTGCTGACATCGACTTCGGACGGAACAAAATCAGAATATTGTGGTTCGAGCAGTACATCGTCAAACGTAATTCCCATTTCAGAAAACAAATGATCCATAGAAAGTTGATAGTGGAGAGTTGATAGCGGAAAGTAAATGGACGTTGAGGTTTGTTGAAATAACGACAGGCTTTATTTTTACCTAATTTTTTTAACAAAACAACCTCATGAGTTATTTTTTTATTGAATGGATGCG
>JAIRTV010000458.1 GCA_031254675.1 Planctomycetaceae bacterium
GGTTTTGCGACGACCGATTATTTTATTCAGGCGTTTCGGCGTGAATGTGCGATGACCCCTCACCAATATCGAAAACAAATCCAATCTCCCCACTCCAATGATGATTAGACCTTTGCTCTAACCCTTCCACTGAATCTATTACCAACTTTTCAAAAAAGTTGTCGAAAAGGGCTATTGAACAAATCCATGAATGAATTTACTTTACTGTTTTTTTATTTCATGGTTTTGTACCACTATTTTGTGATGAACGTACCAATCCGCTCTCCAAGTAAAGCTCGTTTGAGATTGCCTTCTGTACGAAAGTTGAAAATCATAATCGGCATATTGTGTTCTCCACATTTGGCAATTGATTCTTGATCCATAATTCGTAAATTCTGTTGCCGAACCGTTTTGTAAGTTAATTCTTGATATAAAATCGCTTGCGGATTTTTTTCGGGGTCATCACTGTAAACACCATCAACTTTGGTCGCTTTGAGCAACACATCAGCACCAAGTTCGAGCGCACGTTGTGCGGCGGCGGTGTCGGTCGTAACGAATGGGCTGCCGGTACCACCCGCCAGTAGAATAATTCGCCCTTTTTCCAAATGCCGAACCGCTCGGCGTCGAATGTACGGCTCCGCAACAACATCCATCGCAAACGCCGTCATCAACCGTGTCGGTTGACCAACCAATTCAATTGCATCTTGAAGCGCAAGACCATTGATTACTGTTGCCAACATCCCCATGTAATGAGCGGTTGACTCTTGAATAGAAGCGTTGGCGGCTTTGAACTGTCCGCCACGTAAAATGTTGCCGCCGCCCATGACGATAGCGATTTGAACTCCTTGCTTGGCAACTTCGGCAACCTGCTCCGCAAGATGCATCACAGAATCCATCGCAATTCCCCGCTCTTTGGGCGGACAAAAACATTCTCCCGAAATTTTGAGAATAACCCGACGCGGTTTTTCTAATGGTAACATAATCCTAAAATTCAAAAAGGAAATTCTAAACTCGAAATAACAATTTTATTTGAGTTGGTAATTTTATTTGGTGGGTTCGTGAATATTGGCGGCTAATTTGGAATAACGTTCGGCAATATCTGCTTTTCCCGTTTCGCGATACATATTGGCAAGATTTGAATAGGGAATTGAAAGAGCCGATTCGTCAATCATTTTGTTTTTCACGCCGCGTTCGATTTGTTTCAATCCGCGTTCGGTCAACCGGATTGCTTCATCTCGTTGGTCGGTCATCCAGTACGACACACCCATACTTACCAATGTTTCTCCCAATCGTCCCAAAGCTTCGGGATTGATTTTGGGTAATAATTTTTCAAAAACCGGTTTGGCTAAATCGAACCATTCAATTGCCGCTCGATGATTTTGGTTGCCGATTGCGTGAATTGCGCCCAAGCGAAAATATAACCGACCAAGAAGATAAAAATCCGTATCGCTTTTTCGATCTTTGATCCCTGCTTCCATGTAATCCGCCGTCATCTCCCCATATTTCAACGCCGCAGAATAATTTTTGCGAAGTTGGAAAATCTGTACCGCATCATAAAGCGAAAGACTGGTTTCCCATTGATATTTTCGTTGTAAAATGGGATCGCGAGTTGATTCGATGAGGTCGTTGCCGGTATTTATGACGTCGTCGATATAGATTTCCATGTCTTCTTGTTCCGGCAACCCGACCTGCGCCGCAAGAACACAAACCGCAATCTTAAACGGATATTCATTGGAAAACCGTTTGGCGGCAATCATTTCGATATCTTTTGTAATTTCTTTTGCTCTGGAAATCCATTTGTTGATGGATTCTTTTTTCTTGTCCCAACGTCCCCACGCGACATCGCGTGCTGCGCCGAGATGTGCTTCGAACAAAACATCTTTTGCCGTTTGCCGGATTGTTTGGTTATCGCTATCAATCAGATTCATTGCCAACCGAATCGCGTCCGAATGACATTCGATAGCGATTTCGTAATCGGGATTCTGGCTTGTTCGGTAAAGATCGCCAAGCATTGACAACGCCCGAGCTTTTTCGTGCGGATAACGATCACAAATTCCAATTGTTTCTTCTAAATAAAGTTTTGCTTCCTCGATTCGATTCATTCGTACCAATGCTTGAACGTATGTTAAATGATAAGCCGGACGACGTTCGTCGAGTTTGATTGACCGTTCTGCGTGAATGAGAGCCGCGTCAACATTGCCGGACATGATTTCGATTTGTGCGAGCAACCAAAATGCTTTGGCGTCTTCGGGATTGACGCGAATCGCATCGCGTAAATCTCGTAAGGCTTCACTGGGTTGATCGTTTAAGGTTGCTTCGGCGCGGAGAACAAACGGTTCGGACGAAACCGGTTCGATACCAATCTGTTTGACAAGCAAACCATCGCTGTCGGAAGACGCAAAAAGGAATAAAACGCCCTTTTCGGGAAACACTTCGCCGATAATAGTTCCGGTTTCGTCGGGAATGAGTACGGGTTTTGATTTGAGTAATTCTGTTTTGAGAACTTCCCGAACTTGTTCTTCTGGAAAAGGTTCGTCGAGTTGGACGACAATTGATTTCACGATTTGATCTTTGAAAATGACTTCGATATGATTGAGAATTTCGGTTGAATAAAGATGGGCGGGCAAATTGTCAACGGTTGTTTTTTGTAGAGGTTCGCCCCAGAGTTCGGACAGATGTCTCAACGTGGTTTCTCCCGGAATAACTCCTTGAAATGCGGCGGTTCGCACGGGCGGGTGATACGGATCAATATCTTGATGATCGGTTGTGGAGGGATCGGCAACAGGTTGTGGTTTTATGGTTTCCGGCTCAATCTCCAACTGTTCCGGCAAATTCGGCGGCAATGGCGGTTTTGATCGAGTGTGTTCTGGTGTTTGCTTTGGAGTTCGCTCTGGAGTTCGCTCTGATGTTCGCGGCGCAACCGCAACCGCAGCACGTGGCGACGGCGCAATATCGCTAACTTGAACGGTTCGGCTTTCGTCCCAATCGCCAACCGCAGAACGAATTGTTGCGGTGTTTGCTACGGTTTCTGGTGTTGGAGTGTCGATGTAACGGCGACGGATTGCCGTACTGGTTTTGTTCTGAAGTTGTGTTGTGACGTACCCGACAGGTCCATCTTCGGGATAGACAAGCAATGGGTAATTCGAAGGTTCGTCGGAACCTTTGAGTTTGTTCGGCGGCGTCAAAACTTCTTCGGCAAGCAATGATCCGCAAACAACAATAAATCCGGCAATAAACCAAAAACGGTGAATCGGAAAATTCATCTTTGTTCTCCGATGTAAGAATTGAAGAATGAAAAAAATA